>QMWA01000087.1 GCA_003661385.1 Thermoproteota archaeon
CTAAGTAGGTGGTACAGGGGATGGTGCCTCCGATACTCACACAGATATGGCAGATGCTGGTGAGCTGGGTTCCAAAGCTGATAGCAGTCGTCATCATACTACTGGTAGGCTGGATCGTAGGAAGGCTGCTGGGCAAGGGCGTGTCAAAGATACTTGACAAAGTAGGCCTAGACGACGCCCTCAGGAAGACTGTGATAGGGAAGGCCATAGAGAAGTCTGGAGTGACCACAGTAGGCTTCTTCGACGTGGTGGTGAGGCTCTTCGTGTACCTCATAGCCATATTCGCTGCAGTAGACTACCTTGGCATAGAAGTTCTGAGCGAGTACATGAAGGCTGTAGTAGAGTACCTGCCGAGCCTACTGGCTGGGATATTCGTCATCATAGTGGGCTTCATCATCTCGGACTTCATAGGAGACGCCTTGGCTGCAGTAGGCAGGGAAGCAAGGGTAGAGTACGCATCGCTGTTCGCTACAGGCCTGAAGTTCTTCCTCTACTTCATAGTGCTGGTCATAGGCCTCCAGATGATGAAGATCGATGTGAGCATAATCTACCTGTTTGCTCAAGCTATGGCTTGGGGTGCTGCACTAGGCATCGGAGCAGGCCTAGGGATAGCAGTGGGGTGGGGCTTCAAAGACTACGTTGCTAAGAAGGCAGAGGAGTGGAGTAAGTCCCTCTCAGAGGCAGCAAAGAAAGCAGAGGAGGGGGTTGCCAAGGAGTCTACTTGAGCATAGGCGTCTTGATTCCCTTTTCTTTTGCAACCTGGATAGCCCTCTCATACCCTGCATCAGCATGCCTCACTATGCCTATCCCTGGGTCTACTGTGAAGACCCTGAGTGCTCTCTCCTCAGACTTCTCTGTCCCATCTAGGACCAGGCTGAAGCCTGCATGTATGCTGTAGCCTATGCCCACACCTCCGCCATGGTGGACTGCAACCCATGTTGCGCCTGCTGCTGTGTTCAGCAGGGCATTGAGTATGGGCCAGTCTGCCACAGCATCTGAGCCGTCCTTCATGCCCTCAGTCTCCCTCATCGGTGAGGCTACGCTGCCAGAGTCGAGGTGGTCTCTGCCGACCCATATCGGCCCAGCTAGCTCTCCTCTCCTGACCATGTCATTGATTATCTTGCCGAACTTGGCTCTCTCGCCGAATCCAAGCCAGCATACCCTAGCTGGGAGCCCCTGAAACCTCACGTGCTTCCTGGCCTTCTCAATCCACCTGCAGAGCCTCTTGTTGTAGCTGAACTCGCTGAGTATCGTGTCGTCCAGGGTGTATATGTCCTTTGGCTCGCCTACCAGGCTAGTCCACCTGAATGGCCCCCTACCCTCCTCGAACATAGGCCTTATGAAGGCCTGGACGAACCCTGGGAACGCGAAGGCCTCTGCGTACCCTGCCTCGTAGGCCATCCTCCTGATGTTGTTCCCGTACTCGAATACGATGCTGCCCTTCTTAGCGAACCCAACCATGGCCTCCACGTGCTTCTTCATCGACGCCAGAGCCCTCCTGATGTACTCCTGTGGGTCGCTTTGCCTCAGCTTAGCAGCTTCCTCGACTGAGAGCCCCTCTGGGATGTACCCGTTGAGTGGGTCATGGGCTGCAGTCTGGTCTGTCACGACATCTGGTATCACACCTCTCCTGAGGAGCTCAGGGAACACTGTGGCAGCGTTGCCGAGGAGCCCTATGCTCAAGGGCTTCCTCTTCTCCTTCGCGTCCAATGCCATGTCTATGGCCTTATCCAGGTCGTCTGTCCACGTGTCTAGGAAGCCATGCCTGAGCCTCCTCTCAATCATCTTCCTGTCTACCTCAACTATCAGCCCAACACCACCGTTCATCGTTATCGCCAGGGGCTGAGCCCCTCCCATCTCACCTAGGCCAGCTGTCAGCACGAGCTTGCCCTCGAGGCTGCCACCAAAGTACATGTCAGCAGCATACCCGAATGTCTCGTAGGTTCCCTGGAGGATCCCCTGTGTCCCAATGTAGTTCCAGCAGCCAGCTGTCATCTGCCCGAACATTATCAGCCCCTTCTTCTCAAGCTCCCAGAAGTGCTCCCAGGTAGCCCACTTGGGCACAAGCAGGGCGTTAGCGAAGAGTATCCTGGGCGCCATCTCATGGGTTCTGAACACGGCTACAGGCTTCCCACTCTGGATCAGCAGGGTCTCGTCAGGCTCCATAGTCAGCAGCGTGTCGACTATGGCCTCAAAGCACTCCCAGTTCCTAGCTGCCTTCCCAGTCCCACCATATACGATGAGGTTCTTGGGATCCTTAGCAACCTCAGGGTCAAGCACGTTAAAGAGCATTCGCAGGGCTCCCTCAATCTGCCAGCTCTTGCAGTGGAGCTCAGCTCCCTTAATCACATGGACCTCCTTCGTCTCAGGGTTGTAGTAGCCCTCGTCAACCAGAACCTTAAGAGGCCTTGCCTCGACAGCTAAAGCCCGCTCACCCAAGCTTACACCCCTCCACAACCCCGCCAGCACTTAAAAACATAGCTGACAGAGCTACAAAGCTTAAAACAAGCCTCCTCTACAGCTGTCATGCTCAGAGCCGCAGATGAGAAGCTTCTTAACCTCATGAAGAAGGTGTTTGTGGAGAGTGAAGCTGAGGGGCCACCCGTCTCCTCTGCTTGCGGGAGGCTTCTCTACACCCTAGCTCACCTAGCCTCTCGATCGTCAGCTAGCCCTGCCATCCTAGAGGTTGGAGATGGCTACGGCTTCTCAACACTATGGCTTGCACCAGCTTTAGCAGATGAGGGAGTAGATGGGAATGTTTACTCCATGGAAGCCGGTGAGAGGAGCAGAGAAGGCGCTTGAGAACCTGAAGCAGGCCTAGCAGGCTACATGGAGGTAGTACCAAGGGCTGCTATAAGAGGCCTCCGCCTGCTACTTGACTTAGCTTTCATAGACGGGAGAAAAGAGGAGTACAGCGCCTACCTAAAGCTCCCATCAGCGAAGCTCAAGAGGGGGGAGTGCTGCTGGCTCATAGCGTGATAGCACCACACCCACATGAGCTAGCAGGCTTCCTCAGGGAGGTAACGGAAACACGCAGCTGGATAATGGTAATGCTGCCAGTTGACCCAGGGGTATAAGCCTGTCAATTAAAGTCTACTGAGCTAGAAGAGCTGATGCCATTTAGCAGCTTACCAGAGGGCTGAGCCACGTGCTCAGGAGCCTTAGTCAGCTAGCTTTCCTCTTGCTGCATCTAGGATCTCAGGGAGTGTCTCCCTTACTCTAATGATGTCCCTGCTGTAGGGGCGGTCTTCTCTTATCGGGAGGCCTAGCAGCTCCCCTATGTAGCTGTACGCTGCCTTAGTGCCTGCTCCAAGGCAGCTTTCGCTCAGCCCTGCTGCCTCTAGCCTCAGCGATATAGCCTGGGATGCGTTTAGCAGCTCTATTGCCAGCACTGTCTTCGTGTTCTCTAGGATCTTCCTGGCTTTCAAGGCTGCCGTCATGCTCATGCTCACGTGGTCCTCCTGGTTGGCTGACGTTGGTATCGTGTCTGCTGAGGCAGGGTGTGCTAGCACCTTGCTCTCTGAGGCCAAGGCTGCTGCAGTGTACTGCGTTATCATGAGGCCAGTCTTCAGGCCGCTGCCCTCTATGAGGAATGGCGGCAGACCCCTGTTTAAGGCTGGATCCAACAGCCTGAACACTCTCCTCTCTGATATCAAGCTCACGTATGTCAGGGCTATTGCCAGGGTGTCCAAGGCCAAAGCTAAGGGCTGTCCATGGAAGTTTGCTCCAGAAAGAACCTCCCTGCTATCTGGCATGATCACCGGGTTGTCGCTCACAGAGTTTATCTCAACCTCGACTATCCTCCTAGCAAAGGATAAGGCTTCTCTCAGCGCTCCATGCACAACAGGAGCACACCTTATCGAGTAAGCATCCTGCACCCTGCCTAGCTCAGCTCTTGTGAAGTCCATCTCTGAGAGAAGCTCTCTGGCCTCGCTTACAGGGCACACGAGCCCTAGGCTGTACTTTCCTTCAGCATGCGCCCTGATGCCGGTCTTTAGGGTGATGGCTTCAGCTAGCTGAGCTGAGCTCACACCTAAAGCTGAGAGTAGCCTCGAGCTCAACCTCACCCTGGTGCCTTCAGGTGAGCCTTCAAGCTCAACGAGCTCAGCTAGGCTAAGCCCCATTTCCCTCAACATGGGCTTTGAGCTTGAGCCTACAAGGCAGCTTCCCGCCAAGAAGGCTCTAGCCAGCTTAGCGCTCTCAGCCTGCCCCCTATGTGGCCTCAGCTCGTGAAGCCTGCTGTTAAGTGGGTCAGTTGAGCAGAGGAGGGCCTCCATGGTCATCGCCAGCGCCAGGTCAGCTAGCTCAGCTACAGCCTGCCCTTCATGGATCAGAAGGCAAGCTAGCCCTGCTGTAGCTGGCGTCCCATTGTTTAGTGCAAGCCCCTCCTTGTAGCTGAGCTCGAGAGGCCCACCCAGTTCCCTTAAAGCCTTCTTGAGCTCCTCTCCCCTGACTCTCCTCCCCCTCCAGTAGGCTTCCCCCTCACCCATGAGCGCCAGCGCCATGTGAGATAAGGGAGCCAGGTCTCCGCTTGCCCCAACAGACCCCTTCTCAGGGACAACTGGAACCAAGTCCCTGTTGAGGGCCTCAGCCAAAAGCTCTAGCACACGGTACCTCACACCAGAGTACCCTTTAGCCAGAGTGTTCAGCCTCACTAGCATCATAGCTCGAACAGCTTCCTTAGGAAGCTCCCGTCCCACGCCAGTAGAGTGGCTGAGAATCAGATTCCTCTGCAGCAGGCAAGCCTCCCTAGGGCTTACTCTATGTGATGCCAGCGCCCCAAACCCAGTAGTAACCCCATAGACTACAGCACCGCTTTCAGTAAGCTCGACAATAGCCCTCCTAGCTTCCTCCACCCTCTCCTGGACTCCAATAGCGATCTCAACCCTAGCTTTCCCAAAAGCAACCTCAGCAACATCATCAACAGTCAAGCTTGAGCCATCCACAAGCACAGCCCTCAAAACACCACCAGAAGCCGCTGATAGCACACCTTATAACTTCAATCCAAGCTCACTTAACCCCCAACCTACAGCACCCCAGCTAGATGACAGAGCCCAAGATGCCATGGAAGCTTCTATGGCTGCTGCGGAGCCAGCTACAGCCTGCTGAGAGCCCTAAACCCACCTACACAAGGATTAAGCAGCTTGAAACCGTAGATAGGTGAGAAAGCTCAGCTAAGTGAGCCCACTCCCACTTCTGCATCCTGCACATAGAGCCCTCAGGGATTGAGATGCCACTACCATGTAACATCACTTCTGTCACTCCAGCTCTCTGAGAGAGCTTGCAGCTACCATCTGCACCTAGATGCATAATAGGCTTAAGGCTAACAGACATAGGCAGGTGGCTACAGCCTCATCAAGTTTAGAAAACATTTTAATTTGTAGCTGAGTTTAGGCTTATGGTGGCCGGGGTGAGGTAGCCTGGTTAGCCTGGGGGCCTGTGGAGCCCCAAGCCCGGGTTCAAGACAGTGGAGGAAGTCCCGGCCCCGGCCTTACCTCCCTTGCTCATGTTGGTGGGCCAGACATTAGGTGGAGGAAGCCTTGTATCCAGCTTCTTCACCAATGATGAGAGCAGCGAGGCTATAGCCAGCTGCATGCAGGTTGCTTAAGGCAATGCCTGTGGAGAGCAAAGCCAGCTAGAATAAAGCTGAAGTCCACCAGGTGTTGTAGTCCTAACCCTTATATACCATGTATGTGCTCTTAGCTAGCTAGGGGTGGTTTTGAGGATCATTAAGGGAGGGAGAATAGGTAAGATGAGAAGCCGCAAGGTGTATAGAGTTGGTCGTAAGGGTAAAGCTGAAGATCAAGGCAGGAGATAAGGGTGCTATCACATCTGCCCTAGTTAACAGCGGATTTGAGGCTATGGAGCCTCAGCTAATCATCCCACTTAGGCTAGCTGAGCGCCTGAACTTCACCTCAATGGAAGCTGACATCGAGGACTTCGATGTTGCTGGTGGAAGCAGGGCATCAGGGTACAGAGTCAAGGGGAAGTTTGAGGTTGAGCTTGTTCTCAGAGACCGGCCACCTGTCAGGTCTCTGGCTTCCATCACAATACTACCTGGAGAAAGAGAGGTCATAATCAGCGACTACCTCGCTTCAGCTCTCCAGATAGTGATATTAGATCCACAGGCTGGAGTTTGGTGCCTAAGAGACGAACTAGGGGCAGCGCAGAGGCCTAGTGTCTCAGCTGAGGAGTGGTAGCTGAGAGACCCGAGGCCTAATACTGATGTAAGTTGCCCTAGCTATAAACCAGTGCTTAGCTGCTCTGGTGCCATCCTGCTGCTAGCAGCATGTGGTAATGCAGCTTGTCCAGCTTAGCGCTGGCAACCTTTAAATAAGCTGCTCTAAGGGCTCTAGATGGGGTTGATATGCTATCAGCTTCCATGAAGAGGCTTCTCCTGGCTGCAGCTGCTGTCTGTTCAGGAGGTTTTCGCGTTCATAGCTGGTAGAGGATGCCAGAAGCGTCTCCTGATCATGGAAGCATTACCTTCTGGAGGTGTATGCTTTGAGCAGGAGGTTTAGGCTTCCACGTGGGACTAGAGACTTTGCTCCAGAGGAGATGGCTAAGCGCAGCTACGCTGAAAGGCTGATCAGAAGGGTCTTTGAGAGGTACGGCTTCCAGCAGGTTCAGACTCCGATCTTCGAGACCTTCGCGCTGTTCGCCTTGAGGTCTGGTGAGGAGATAAGGAGCAAGATGTTCGTCTTCACAGTAGACGGGGAGGAGATGGTATTGAGGCCGGAGGTCACGGCAGCAGTATGCAGGATGATCTCCATGGGCGAGCTCGACTTGTCCAAGAAGCCTCTCCGCCTCTACTACGTAGGGCAGTGCTACCGCTATGAGGAGCCTCAGGCAGGCAGGTACAGGGAGTTCTGGCAGGCTGGAGTAGAGCTGATGGGCTCACCTAACCCTGAGGCTGACGCTGAGGTCATAGCGCTTGCTGTAGACGTGATAAGGGAGCTTGGCATAAAGGGCTTTGAGCTCAGGGTTGGTGACATGCGTGTGATAAGAGGGCTCCTCAGCGACTCAGGTGTCCCAGAGGAGGCTCAGAACAGGGTGATAGGCCCCCTGGATGTGCTGGGCAGCAGCGTAGACAAGCTCACGCTCTACGTTGACAGGCTCAAGAGCGGCGGGGAGCTTACTGAAGAGGAGCTAGCTGACCTCAGCAGGAGGCTTGACGACCTCAGGCTCTGGAAGGAGGAGGAGTATAGGAGGATGGCCTCTGGAGAGAGCAAGCTGCCACCTAGCCTAGAGCCTCTCCTGGAGGTCGACCCCAGGGTTTACACGGTGAAGGAGCTCTACAAAAGCGGCAGGAGAGGAGAGCTAGCTGAGCTCGTCGAGAACTCAATCAGAGACCTCAAGGAGGCCCAGAAGGCAAGGTGGGTCTACTACGGCATAGAGTACGAGGAGAA
>QMWA01000088.1 GCA_003661385.1 Thermoproteota archaeon
CAGCGCTGCTGTGCAGGCTAGCCTGACCAGAGACGTGCTGGAAAGGGCTCTTCCACGGTTCAAGAGGGCGACAGCCCTCATGTAGGCAGGTGGAAGCTCACTGCTCGCGTCCAAGGCCCCTCCTCCTCACGAAGAACAGGTCGTCCTCCTTGATCTCCTCCATGAGCTTATCCATCATGCTCAGCTTTATCAAGGTTACTCCAGCCCCATCTCTCCTACCCAAGACTAGCAGCAGGTCCCCCCTCTTTATCCCAAGGTCTTCTCTAGCCTCCTTTGGTATCACAACCTGCCCCTTATCGCTCACCACTGTAACCCCGTACACTATCCTCTTCCTCACGCAGGCCCCTTGCTCAGGCACGTGCAGCACCCAGAAAAACTAGGGTGGTGCCCTGGGCTTAAAGGCCTTTGCAGGGCGCCTCTCAGCTGGCATGTCAGCTGGACAATGTGGCCAAAGCACTCCCCCCTCTCTGAGTCCAGTGGCTTGTAGTACATGCAGTCCTTGCAGGTTGGGCTTCCTCCCCTGGACAACTCCATCTCCTCCATTGTATCTTACTTTTCTTACTTGTCCATGTACTTAATGTTGCGCGGAAGGAAGCAGGCCACAAGCTTAAATACGAGAGCACAGCAGCTCAGGGGGCTAGGCATGGGGCTCACTAAGGCTTCAGCCAAGCTAGCCTTCTACATAGCAGCCTACATCACGTGCTCAGCCATAGTACACTTCATCTTCGCAGAGCTCTCCCTAGCCTGGGAGCAGGCTTCAAGCTACAAGCCCTACGCTGACCTAGGGCTAGCAGTAGCATTCGGCTACCTGATAGTCAACAGCATATCAGAGGTAGCCTACTGGAGCCTGAGAGTGAGGTATGAGCACCCTACAGCTGTAGCAGTGAGGAACGTAGTCAGGCTGCTAGGCTTAGGAGCTCTAGCAGCAACCATAGCTGGAAGCAAGTCCACACCTGCAGCAGGTGTGGCACTAGGAGGGTTCATGGGCATGGTAATAGGGTTCGCAACCCAGCAGGTCTTAGGCCAGGCTGTGGCAGGCCTATTCCTCCTAGTAGCCAGGCCGTTCATGATAGGAGAGAAGATAGACGCTGGAGGGGAAAAGGGGACTGTGGAGGACATAACCATAATGTTCACGGTGCTGAGGAGAGATGACGGGAACATAGTAATGCTGCCAAACAACAAGCTGGTAGGAGCAAAGATAGTCAAGATAAGGCCAGCTGAAGCTGGCAGCAAGTGAAGGCCCGTTGCCGATCAGCGTCTACCTCAGCAGCGCCGCCGTGGATGAGAGCGTGGTTGCTGGGAGTGTAGTGCTTGAGGCACCTGCTCCAGGCGTAGCTAAAAGTCTAGCGGCGCACGGCTTTGGCTCCAGGCGCCATGCTCCCATCGGCCTGCTAGGGCTGTCTGGCAGCCTTCTTAAGGTGCCTTGCTGCGTCTTCTGTCGCCTGCAGGAGCTTTTCCAGGTCTTCTCCCGTGTGTGCTGCTGAGAACGCTCCAGCGTGTCCTGGTAGGAAGAAGACTCCCCTGTTTATCAGCATCAGGTGGTAGAGCTTCTGGAGGCTTTTATCTGCCTTCTCATGGCAGTCTCTCGCGCTCCTTATCTCATAGTCTCCTTTGGGGAAGTGGGTTAGCATCATCGATGCTGCTCCAGTTGTCCTCGCCTTGACACCATGTGCCTCTAGTATGCTGTCCACTTTGGCTCTAGCCTCCTCCCCCAGGCTGTTTATCCACCTGTAGATGCCTGGGTCTGATGTGAGCTTCCTGAGGACTGCTAGGCCAGCTGCCATTGTCAGGTGGTTTGCGCTGAATGTCCCACCACCTATCCACGTCTTCTCCCACTTCTCCTTGCCCAGCGGGTTCGCTAGCTCCATGACCTCCCTCAGCCCGCACACCGCCCCGATGGGAGCTCCTCCCCCCAGTATCTTCCCCAGGACTGCTAGGTCAGGCTTCAACCCATAGTACTCCTGTCCTCCACCTGGAGCTAGCCTGAACCCTGTTATAACCTCATCGAACACCAGGAGGGAGCCCCACTTCTCAGACTCCTCCTTTAGGAGCTTGAGGAACTCCCTGTCTGCTGGTATGGCTCCTCCAGCTGCCAGCAGAGGCTCGACTATGATGGCTGCAACCCTGTCCTTGAGCTCCTCAAGCTTCCTCTCAGCTTCCTCCAGGTTGTTGAACGGTATTGTGGTGAGCTTCTGCTCCAGCAGCCCCATGGACTCAGGCTGCTCAAACGGGTAGCTCACTGCCTTCATCAAGGTGTCGCTTCCACCATGCCACCCTCCCTCCATCTTGACCACTAGCTCTCTGCGCGTGTAGGCTCTAGCTAGCCTTATGGCGTACATCGCGGCTTCTGTCCCAGTGTTCGTGAACCTGACCTCCTCAGCACATGGGACTGCCCTGCAGACCAGCTCAGCTAGCTCAACCTGGAGCTCGCTTACAGTGCCGAGGTGGAGGCTTCCCTCAGCAGCCTCCCTGACGGCTTCAACAGCTTCTCTAGGGGCGTGGCCTAGTATGGCTGAGAAGTGGGCCATCCACATGTCAACATACTCGTTTCCATCAGCATCCCATATCCTCGAGCCCAGCCCTCTCGTGGAGTAGAAGGGGTATGGCTCAAAGAACCTTATGTTGTGGCATACTCCACCTGGCATCACCTTAACTGCCCGCCTGTAGAGCTCGAGGGACCGCTTAGTCCTGGCCTTATAGGCCTCAACCTCCCTTGAGTAGACCTCCTCGAAGCCCAACCTGCCACCACATGCCCTATACCCTAGGGCTTAAAAGCAGCCAGGGCTGTAGCTGCTGGTGGCTGCTTGAAGCTCAAGCTGCTAGTGGCTCGAGCTGAGTCCACGCTGGAGGAGGCGCTGGCAGCCAGGAGAGCTGTTGAAGCAGGGTTCAGGGGGGTTGTTGAGGCAGCTAGCGAGGTCCCTGAGGTCAGCGCCCCAGGGTGGGCTTACTCCAGAGGCAGGAGGCAGTACCTGGCGTCAGCCTTCGTGAAGCTAGCTGAGGAAGCTAGGAGAGCTCGCAGAGCAGACATAGCTCTCATCGTGACCTCACTAGACCTCTATGCACCTGGCCTAAACTTCGTCTTCGGAGAAGCTATGCTAGGAGCTGGCGTAGTCTCGACAGCTAGGCTCAAGCAGAGCTTCTGGGGGCTCCCAGAGGACAGCAAGCTGTTCAAGAGGAGGCTCACAATAGTTGCTCGCCACGAGGTAGGGCATGCACTAGGGCTCCCACACTGCATGAACTGGAGCTGCTTCATGCACTTCCACAACTCCGTGTATGAGCTGGACATAGGTGGAACAGAGCTGTGCGAGAGCTGCTGGAGAAGGCTGCAGGCAGCATACGGCTTAAGTAGAGGAGGGCTTAGGTAGGAGGTAGGGGAGGCTCCTGGGTGTCTGCTACCTGGTGGAGCTGACTGCAGAGGAAAGCTGGCTCAGCCTAGTCAAGGCATTTGAAGCTGAGCTCAAGCAGAGGCTCCGAAGCAGGCTCAAGGGGATAATAGCTCGCTCAAGCAGCGACGACCTTGTTTATGAGAGCAATGTGCTGGTTGTTGTTGATAGAGCTGACCTTGAGGCTATTAGAGCTGTTGTTGAAGCTGCTTCTGCAGCTCAGGAGAGGACTGGGCTGGAGGGCTTGAGCCCGATGACGGTGCCACAAGAAGACAGGCACGTGATAAAGGTGTTCACGTGAGCTTTGAGAAGGCTAGGCTGCTGCTAAGGGAGGCTGAAGCTGACCTTGAGGCTGGGTGCTATAACAAGTGTGTGAGCTCAGCTTACTTTGCTGCCAGGATGGTGGCTGAAACCTGGCTTAAGGTGAGGGGTGTGAAGGATCTACCTAGGAGAGACGACAAGCTGGCTAACCTCCTCAGGAACATGAAGCTGAGGGCTATAGCAGATGGCCTTATGGCCCTCTACAAGCTTAGGAAGCTAGCTGACTACAGTGGGGTGGCTGCTAGCCTTGAGCATGCTAGAGAGGCGTTGAGGCTCTGTAGGCTTGTCTTCGAGGAGCTCGCTTACACTACATGACCTTCGTCCCAGGTGGCACTGGCCTGTCTGTTGTCAGCAGGACTGGCTTGTCGTCGTGTACTGCAGCTAAGAGCATCCCCTGTGAGAGCACTCCTCTTATCTTCTTGGGCTCTAGGTTCGCTAGCACTATGATTGTTTTCCCAACGATGTCTTCAGGCTTGTACTCCTCTGCTATCCCTGCTACCAGCTGCCTCACCCCAAGCTCCCCAAGGTCTACTTCAAGCCTGACCAGCTTAGATGTCCCAGGGACTCTTTCAGCTGACTTCACTACACCAGCCCTGATGTCCAGCTTGCTGAACTCTGAGATGGAGATCATGCTATCACACCCAGCCCTTCAGCTTTAAGTAGATAAGTGTTGTCTCAGTGGGGTGCTGCTTGGAGCTCAGGGAGGACAAGGTCTATGAGGCCATATACTTGGCTGTCAAGAGCGTCTTTGATGAGGCGTTGGAGAGAGCTGCTGCTAAAGCGAGGTCAGCTGGCCGCAGCGTTGACAAGGGTGATGTGCTGCTCGACTTGATCTACGAGGCTATCAGGGAGGGGGCTTACAGGGCTTTCAGGGAGGTCCTGGCCTCTAAGCTCGCTAGAGGAGCTCTTGAGCCTGGGTAGCTGCACAGGTACATTTTTAAGCCGTCTATAGCAGGCTAAGTGATAGCATGATAGCTAGGATAGCTGCTCTCCTAGCTCTCACAGCGCTAGCTCCAGTTGCTGTAGCAGCTCAGCCATGCTGTAGCAGTGTGCTAGGGAAGTATGAAGAGGGATTCAGGGTCTCCAGGTACAGTATAGAGTACGGGGGAGTCTACACCGTGGACCTCTGCTTTAAGGGCGAAGCCCTGTACTCCATAGGGGTGTGTGAGGGCTGTAAGCTGGTTACAGACGTGGAGACAGCATCCAAGCTTGGAGCCATAGTTCTCTACATCAGGAACATGAGCTTGAGCTCTCCAGGCTTCTGGAGTAGGAGGATAGCTGAGGCTGAGGAGTGGCTCAACACGAGCATGAGCATAATGAGGTGTGATGAAGCCAGGAACCTCTCAGCTAAAGCCCTGAACTCCACACTAGAGTCGCTTGAGAAGCTTGTCGAGCTCGTCTCAGCTCCACCTGACCCATACACCATGAGCTGGGTCCTGGAGTGCAGCCTCCTCATAGGGAACTACTCAAGCTCCCTAGCGGAGCTCTCTGAAGCCTACAGGATGGAGGCAGACTACCTCAGGGAGACGGGAGCTGAGACCCTAGCTTACACAGCTGAGTTCCTAGCAGGCATGTACGAGAGGATCTCCAGGTCGTATGCTGCTAGGCCTGAGAGCTTTGAGCCTAAAGCTCGAGCTCTAGCTGAGAGGTTCCTGAGAGAGCAGGTCAAGCCTATGGTGGAGGTAGCTGAGCCTGAGGTTCCACCTAGCACCCCACCCGGCAGAGTGTTTACCATAAAGGTCTCGATCACGAACAGAGGCGACCTGGAGGCGCTGGTGTCTCTTGATAAGGTGGATAAGCCACCTTACATCAGCCTGATCTCCTCTGATGTCCCAGAGAAGATCCCTCCTGGAGCTACAGCTAAGGCCACGCTAGAGCTCTCCGTGAGCAAGGGAGCTCCCTCTGGGAAAGCTGACGTAAAGCTCCACTTCACGTTTAAGACCCCATTCGGGGTCTCTGAGCCAGCTACAGTGGTGGCGTCAACGAGGATCAGGGAAGCGCCCCTCGTGAGGCTCTCAGTTAAGGCTGTTAAGCCCTCTGCGATGGCTGGTGGCGTGTGCAAGGCTATAGTAGAGCTCTCGAACACTGGGACAGCAGACGCCTTCAACGTCAAGCTCTATGTTGAAGCTGATGTCGAGGTCAAGCTTACTGCCTCTGAGATCCCGATTATCGGAGCTGGCTCAACCGAGAAGGTTGAGCTTGAGCTCAGGTCGAGCAGGCCAGGCCAGTACAAGGCTGAGGTCGTAGCCATATACCTGGACATGGAGGGCCTCAGGTACACGACAAACAAGGAGAAGCTGGAGGTCTCCTTCTACGCTGGAGCTCAGCTCGAGCTGCACTCCAATGCCACCCTCAAGGTGAGGAGCGGTAGAGAAGCTGCCCTAGACATCACGCTGGTCAACACCGGGGATAGAGACGCTGAAGGCATCAGGGTGCTAGTCTATGGCGGGGAGGAGGTGAACGCCACAGTTTACCCGAGTGAGCTGAGCACCCTCGAGCCAGGTGAGCGAGCTCTGATAAGGCTTAAAGTAGCTCCCAGGAGGGGCTATGCTCTGCTCGAGGACAGGAGCCTGAGCATAAAGATCAAGGTCACCTACACCACGGAGGGGCTTACTAGAGAGGTAGCTCATGAGGTCGAGGTCTCAGTAGCTAGAGCGCTGAGCCCTAGGATGCTGGCTGTCCCAGCTGTGGTCGTTGTGGCAGCTGTCGCGACGCTGATGCTCAGAGCTAGGAGGGTTAGGAAGAGGAGGAAGGGGAAGCTCGGCTAGACCATGGAGCTAGAAGAGGAGATGAGGGAGCTAGAGCTATACAGGTGGATTAGAGTACCTAAGTCGTCTCTGTTCTTCCTGAGGTGTGATGGCTGGAAGTTCCACAGGCTCAGCGAGCAGCTGAAGCTTGAGAAGCCCTATGACATGAGGTTTGCTAGGTGCATGGTCAACGCAGTGAAGGCCGTGTTCAAGAGCGGCCTCAACCCAATCCTAGCATTCACGTTCTCTGACGAGGTCAGCTTTCTCATGAGGGGAGAGGTGTTCAGTGGCAGGGTTGAGAAGCTCAACTCCATAGTCCCAAGCCTGCTTTCGAGCTCACTTGCATACGCGCTGGAGCAAGCCTTCCAAGCCAAGGCTAGAGTAGCCTTCGACTCGAGAGTGGTGTACACTGGGCTAGAGAGGGCAGTAGACTACCTGGCTTGGAGGCAGCTTGAAGCCTGGAGGAACCACCTGAACTCCTACGCGTACCACACGCTCACCTCAATGGGGCTCTCACCGAGGGAGGCAGCTGCCCGCTTGAGAGGGCTGAGGAGTGAGCAGATACATGAGCTTGTCTACAGGGAGGCTGGAGTGAACCTCGCTAAGACACCAGCATGGCAGAGGAGAGGCATACTAGTATACTGGAGGTGGTACACGAAGACTGGAGTAGACCCGAGGACTGGGGAGGTAAGGGAGGCTAAGAGGAGGAAGCTAGTCGAGAACTGGAGGCCACCAGACTTTAAGAGGGAGAGGAGCTGGGTTCTAGCTCTGATAGCTGAGGCCATGGAG
>QMWA01000089.1 GCA_003661385.1 Thermoproteota archaeon
CCCCTTGGGGCTAGGGATGCAGCCAGCTCTGCTATGAACATGGGCATCCTCTCGTTGACCTCTCTAGCTGCCTTGACGAGCTGGAGGCTGAAGCCTTGGCTCTCAGAGTCCTTGATGATGAAGTATGGGTCTTGTGGCAGGCAGTTCCCGCCGACGCCTGGGCCTGGGCTGAGGAAGCTGACTGTCGGCACTATGCTAGCTAGCTTGAAGACTTCCCTGGCGTCCAGCCCCTTCAGCATGCAGTATACTGCGAGCTCGTTTGCTATAGCTATGTTTATGTCCCTGAAGACGTTCCCTAGGACCTTAGACGCCTCTGCTGCAGCCATGCTTGATGCCCTGTAGACCTCGACCTGGAAGACCTCCTTGAAGAGGAGCTCAGCTGCCTCAGCTGCTTCGCTCGTGTATCCACCGACCACCCTGGGGTATGTGTAGAGGTCCTTCATTATCCTGCCAGCTTTCCCGTGGATTGGGACATAGGCCATCAGGTAGTCTATGCCGTGAGCTAGGCCCTCTGACTCTATAGCTGGCATCGCTATGGCCTCTGTGACGCCTGGCGCTACGTTGCTCTCTAGCACCGCTAGCATCGGCTTTGAAGCCAGCTTTGCAGCCTCCTTGAAGGAGCTCCCTATCCCGCTGTAGTCTGGGTTTCTCCTAGAGTCCAAGCCAGTTGGAACAATGTTGACTATTATGCTGCACCCCTTGAGCACGCGGTAGTCTGTTGAGACATCGATCCTGTCAGCGACCTCTCTGAGCGCCTCCTCGAGGCCAGGCTCAGGGTATGGGCTTCTGCCGCTCCTCACAGCCTCTATGACAGCTGGGTTGGTGTCTACTCCACGTACTTGGAAGCCTGCTTTAGCGAAGGCTACTGCAGTTGGGAGCCCCATCTTCCCCAGGGCTATCACACCGACCTCTGCTGTCCTTTTCCTTATCTGCTCAGACAGCTCCTCAAGCAGGCTCATGGTCTCTCCCTAGGAGAAGGCGAGCTAGCTTCAGCAGGTGCTCGGTCTCGTGCATTGCGCCCTCTACTACCAGAGTCCAGTCTCTTGTCAAGGCCTTTACGCTAGCTCTCCCGAGGAGCATGTCGACTAAGGTGCTTTCCTCAGCTATGTAGTGCACGTCTGGAGCAGGGTACTCCCCCTCCTTGAGTTCTATGCTGCCGTCCGCGTAGAGAACTAGGTAGAGCTTCTCTCCTCCAGCTTTGAACTGCAGCACCTTCCCAGGGTAGTGGCTGCATGCCTTCGCTATGAGCTCCCTGGCTTCCCTGCTTTCTCTCGCCTTCTTGACCAGCTCCTCAAGAACCCCTCTGAGGCTGGCCACCTGCATCATCCTCGTGCTCCACTCTCTTAACCCACTCCATTATGGCGGCTTTCGCAGCCTCGTTGACGTTCCTGTGGGATATGCTGCCATACTTTGCCTTGACTGCGCTCAGGAACCTCTGGTACTCGATGTGGTCGAATATCACAACTACACGCCCCATCCTGGTCTTCACTAGGGCCTCTCCTAGGAGGCTTTCCCTGAGGAATGGGCTCGTTATGTCCTCTCTCTTAAGGCGAGGGTAGCCTAGGTACTCAGCCATGTGCCTCACCTCCTAGCTCGTGGTAGCCTACGATGTAGGGCCATGCCACAACTATCCTCTTCGCACTGGGGCCTGCCTCCTTCCACTCACCGTACCAGAGCTTCCCTCCTCGCTCTCTGAAGAAGCTTATGAGCACTAGCTCTGCTGCCTCCTCTGGCGTCAGCTTGGCGGACTTAGCCTGCTCTACTAGCTTGCTGTACACGTCATCTGGCAAGCTTAGCGTGAGCTTGGGCAGGCTACCACCTCCTGCCTCTGAATGCTAGCCTGATGTATGGGTTGCCCCACCTCTCAGCGTAGAACATGCCCTCCATCGGGAACCTGGACGGCCCAGCCATCCTAGGGCGCTTTGGGACGCCTATGTGCAGCGCTCCGATAGGCTTCCAGCTCCTTGGGACCCCTAGGGCCTCGCATACCACCTCAGCTCTCCTGGGGTCCATTGCTGGGAAGGCCTGGTAGCCTACTCCGTAGCCTAGGGCTGTAGCTGCCAGCCACATGTTCTGGAATGCCATCCCTATGACTACTGAGCCGAATAGCTCATGTGGGTATATGAGGGGGGAGTCCTGGAATACCTCTGAGCTGAACCCGATCACTATGGTGTCTGCCTTCTCAGGGTACCTGAATAGGGTGCCGTCTCGCATCCTCTTGAATATGGAGGGCCTCTTCTCCTCTGGGATGTACCAGAGCCTGCCTTGTGCGAGCTCATATGGGTACATTCCGAAGAGCTCTTGTGCAGCCTCCTGGCATAGGTCTGCCATGAACCTCTTGAAGTCCTTGTCCTCTCTTATGACGATGTACCTCACCATCTGCATGTTCTCTGGTGATGGAGCGTACCTGGCGGCGTCGAGGATCTTCTCTATGTCCTCGGGGGGGATCTCCTCTCCAGTAAACTCTCTGATGCTTCTCCTCCTCCTTATTGCGGTAAAGACGTCCATGCTGCCACCACCTAGATGGTGCTACTAAAAGTATCTATGGGAGGCCACTTGGCAGCTCAGCTCCCTCAGCTGTAGGCCTACCACCCTCCTTTGGGAAGTAGAGCTCAAGCAGCTTCTCAAGCGTGTCCGCAGCCTCCTCGTATCTGCCTTCCTCTATGGCCTTCTCCAGGTAGTCTAGTATCTCCTCTGGTATCTTGCCCTCCAGCTGCTTTAACATCTCCTCTAGGGCTGCTTTAGCCATCTTCTCAGCTCTCTTCGCGTGGACATGTGATGAGACGTATTCTCTGCTGGCGTAGTAGTTTTCAGCTGAGCTGAGCTCCATTTTGGCTCCTGTCAGCTGTGTTGTGTCAGGGAACACGCCAGCATCCTGCATTGCCTTCGCTGCCCTCTCAGCTGCGTTGACTGCCTCCCTAGCCCTGCTGAGCTGCTTACCTGCTGTCTTGGGGCCTATCCTCCTGCTCAGGTGCTCCTTCAGGTAATCTCTTAGGATGCGGGCTTCAGTCGGGATCTGCTCGAGCTCTGATGGAGAGGTCTCCTCTCCCCTCGCAGCCCTCCTCTTGAGCTCGCTCAGCATGTACCTGAGCCTGTTCAGCCTCTGAACTGCCTCACGTGGCAGGGACCTGAAGAACTCCCTGTAGACGCTGGCGTACTCCTCGGTCTCAGCGACCTCCCTCTCAGCTATCTCAAGGTACTGCTCAGCCCATGTCTTCTGCTCTACCTGAGGCTGTGTGGCCTCAGGCTGCGTGACAGCTGGCTCAGCTGGCCTTAGAGAGAAGGCTAGGAGAAGTGTTATAAGAGTGAGCACAGAGGAGACTATCATCTGAAGCCTCAAGCTGACCTAGGTGCCAGGCTGTGATCTAGGATAAAAGGGTTTAGGGGAGTATGGTGAGGAGGCTGATAGCTGCTACAGCAGCCCTGTGCGCTGCCATGCTTTCCTGTAGGCTTACGTGGCCTGCTACAGCAGCTCCAGCGTTTATAGCGACCCTAACGCTGTACTATGCCACTGTGGCCTTCAGCCCATCCTCAGCTGCAGCTGTCACCTCAGCTTTCTGCCTTGGGGGGCTTCTCTCTTCAATCGGCTCCAGCCTAGGGCCTCTCGAGGCCTCTACGCTGGTTCCTGTCTTCTCAAGCTTCTACCCAGTTCAAGCTGTCAGGTACTATCGGGGGGTTGAGTGGAGGGAGGCTTCTCCCATAGGCTTCCTCCTGCTGTCTACTGGAGCTCTGACTCTCGCCTTCACTACGCCTGAGAGCGATAGGAGCATTGAGGTGGCAGGGAGGTGGCTTCTGCTGGCGCTGAGCCAGCTTCTTGGGGTTGTGGCTGGGAGCTGGATGGCTTCACGCCAGCCTAGAGAGGCTGAGGCTGAGGACGTGTGGAGGATTGGAGAGCTGAGAGACGCTGAGAGGATGCTTGCCCTAGGAGACTACAGGTCAGCTTTAATGACTGCATGTGGCATAATCGAGTGGGCTCTAAGGACGAGGATGGGGCTTCCAGATGGGATGCTGACTGAGGACATTGCTAGAGCAGCTGAGGAAGCTGGTGTGGATTGCAGGAAGGCCTTAGCCGCCCGGGATAGGGTGCTCTACCTTGGGGGAGGCGTAGACAGGGATGAAGCTGAGCAGGCTGTGTACGCTGCCAGAGAGCTCTTGAGGAGGGTTGGGAGATGGAAGTAGACTTATCTGAGCTAGGTGAGAGGATCCTGACAGCTGTGGAGAGGAGGATAGTTGGGATGAGGGACATAGTTGAGAAGGTCTTGGTCTCGCTGCTGTGCGGAGGCCATGTGCTGCTTGAGGGGGTTCCAGGGCTTGCTAAGACCATGCTAGCTAGGACCATCGCAGACTGCATCCAGGGGGTGGAGTTCAGGAGGATCCAGTTCACACCAGACTTGCTGCCAGCAGACATAGTTGGAAGTGAGGTGTACAACTTTGAGAAGCACAGGTTTGAGGTGAGGTTTGGGCCTGTCTTCACGAACCTGCTTCTGGCAGATGAGGTCAACAGGGCTCCGCCGAAGACCCAGTCGGCGCTCCTTGAGTGCATGCAGGAGAAGCAGGTCACAATCGGGGGGAGGACCTTCAGGCTTGAGGAGCCGTTCATGGTGATAGCTACACAAAACCCCCTTGAGATGGAGGGCGTATACCCCCTTCCTGAAGCTCAGGTTGACAGGTTCCTCATGAAGCTAGTCTTCACCTACCCGAGCTTCGAGGAGGAAGAGGAGATAGTGTCAAGGTACATGTCTGGGCTTGAGATCAGCGTTGAGCCTGTGGCAACCAGGGAAGAGGTGCTGAAGGCTCAAGCTGAAGTCGGTAAGGTGCTTGTCCCAAGGCTGGTCAAGAGATACGCTATACTGCTGGGTAGAGCTACTAGGCCAGGAGAGGAGCACACCCCACAAGCTGTCAGGAAGTATGTGAGGTGGGGTGTCAGCCCTAGAGCCATCCTGTTCCTGGTGAGGTGCAGCATGGCCTTAGCTGCTCTGAGAGGGAGAGGCTATGTGCTGCCAGAGGATGTGAGGTACATGGTGTACGATGTCTTCAGGCATAGGGTGATACTGACACCTGAAGCTGAGCTTGAAGGGGTTAGAGTTGAGGATGTGATAGCTGAGGTCGTTGAGCACACCCCAGCACCATCCCTATCTGAGGTCAGGGAGGATGTAGCTGCGTACTATGAGACTGGTGTGAGGTTTGAGCGAAGCTGACCCCTGCAGGAAGCTATCAGAGCTTGAGAGGAGGGTTAAGGTAAGGGTGAGGTTCGCGCTATCAGGTGAGAAGGCCAGCAGGTTTAGGGGGCTTGGCACAGAGTTCTATGGGCACAAGAAGTACGAGTACGGGGATGACAGCAGGCACATAGACTGGGCTGCATCCCTCAGGACTGGAGCTCTGACCAAGGCTGAGCTCCAGGTCAAGACATTCGCTCAGGAGGTGGGGGTGCCCTGCTTCATAGTGCTGGATGCAAGCAGGTCCATGGGGTATGAGGCTGGGAAGAGGAGGCTTAGCATACTGGCAGCTGCTACAGTAGCTTACTTCGCAGCCCAGATGAGGGATAACATCACCCTGGTGCTGGTCTCAGAGAAGACGAGGGTGGTGTCAGCTTCAGGGAGGAGGGGGGTGTATAGGGTTCTCAGAGAGGTCTGTAGCTGCAGGTTTGACGGCGAGGTCACGGCTGAGATGGTTCTCAGAGCTGTTAGAGCAGCAGTGAAGAGGAGGGGGCACACCTACATGATATCAGACTTCATCTTCAGAGACCTAGAGAAGCTGCATGCAGTCGTGGAGTACATCAGGAGCCTCGGGGGAAGCTACCTTACGCTAGTGCAGGTGCTGGAGAAGTGGGAGGAGGAGCTTCCCGAGGTCGGGTATGTGGCTCTAGCTGACCCAGAGACCGGTGAGGTCTCTGTCGTAGATGCCTCAAGTAGGCGGGCTAGAGAAAGGCTGAGAGAAGCCATCTCAACGGTGCAGAGGAGCTTGGAGAGCATGAGAGCAGCAGGCTGCTCCTACATCAGGTTCCTTGGGGAGGGCAGTGTAGAAGAACTTATACTGGACTACCTCATGGCTAGGAGGTGGCTGTCAAAGTGATATTTAAGCAGCCTCTGTTCCTTTATGCTGCCCCCTTAGCTTCAGCTGCTTTGGTGGGCCTGGGGCTCTGGGGCAGGAGGAGGAGAGAAGCCTACTACTTTGCCCCAGCTAAGCTGCTTCAGACAGCAGCTAAGGGGGGTGCTGGGCGTAGAGCCAGGTCCATCCTCACCCTTGTCCTCCCTGCTGTCCTGATGGCTCTCGTGATGGCTGCTCTAGCTCAGCCTGTTGAGCAGACTAGAGTCATGAGGAAGGCTGTCGTAGGCGTCCTAGTCGTTGATGTAAGCGGCTCAATGGAGTGTAGGGACATGGGGGTTGGGAGGAGCAGAATAGAGGCTGTTAAGGACGCAGTCAGAGACCTGGTGACCTCCCTTAGGCCTGGGATGTTCAGGATCGGCGTCATCGCGTTCAGCGGGCTCCCTTACCCTGTGTGCCCGCTGACATCTGACCCTCAGCAGATAGTTTCCTCCGTTGAGAGGCTAGGCACAGTGTGGTCTGGGACAAACATAGGCGACGCTCTCGACGCAGCTGTAACTTGGCTTAAGGGAGCTCAGGTTGAAGCATGCTTCATAGTGCTGATAACAGATGGAGGCTGGAATGTTGGAGCAGACCCCATAGTAGTTGCCTCTAGGATACATGAGGAGATGCCTAGGCTTAGAGTGTACACCATAGGGATAGGGACGACAGGGGGGATTGTGAGGGGGAGGAGCATAGAGCCACCTGACATGATGCTCCTCTCAGCCATAGCTGAGAGGACAGGGGGGAGGGTTTACTCAGCGAACACATACCATGAGCTTAAGAGCGTGCTTACAGAGGAGATCCCAGCTGACATGGGCGTCTGGGATGTAGATGAGAGAAACCTGTACTACTTCTTCCTAGCGCCAGTTCCAGCTCTGCTAGCAGCTTACCTGCTGCTCGTTGAGTGGAGGTTCAAGGTGCTTCCCTAGGTGCCAGCCTTGTACACGGTGTATGTGTCTGCCCACAGCTACAGGAGGGCGTTCGAAAGGTGGAGGGTCATTGGAGTCAGCAGGTTTCTGAGAGTGCTCAAGAACGTGCTCAAGCAGGGGGTTGTTGTAGCAGATCAAGGTAGACACATCTGGATAAGGCA
>QMWA01000090.1 GCA_003661385.1 Thermoproteota archaeon
ATGTTCTTCTTGAGAAGGGTTCTGTAGCCTACTGCCAGATAGGGCTCCTCGAGTGTTGAAAGCCTATGCCATGCTCTGACCTATGTAGTACCTAGTCTCCGCCCTCTGGTATGCTGCGTGCCCTCCTGTTTATGTTCTCTGAGAGCACGCCCCTCCTGTAGGCTGTCTAGCACTGCTGCTCTAGCCTCCATCATCGCCTCAAATGCCCCTCTGGCTTCTAGAGGCGGCTTTCTCGTGAAGAATGTCCTCTCTGCCTCAGTATAGTACTCGTCTGCTTTCACTAGGCAGATTGTGGCATGAGGCCTGCACCCTGTACTCCGTCTAAGGGTGATAGTATCGCATGAGGCTGAGATGAGAACCTTTCTGGCCCCGCGCCACCAGCAGATCGAGAGCTCATGGAAGCTGCAGAGCCGAAAGGCTTGAGTCTAAGGTTCGTAAGAGAGAGAAGCCATGAGTTCTCCCAATGTAGTCTCCTTTCCCCCTCCTAAGCTCGCATAACCCTGTAGTGGGCACCGGTGGGGGAGGTAAAAGCCATATTTGCAGAGAATGAGGTACAGCGGCCTGTTTGCTCTTGAGCTTATCAATAGCCTTTAGGAACACCTACTGCTCTACTCGAACAACTCATACTCATAGGTAGTAAGCTTCCTGGCCCCTTCTTTCTCTATCACGTAGGTGTCCTCTACCTTGATGGTTCCTATGCCTGGGATAGTGATTGGCGAGTGGACGGAGGCTAATACCATGCCGGTTTTCACTATGTATTGCCTGTGGGCTGCAATTATGGTCGTTATGGGGTCTTCTTCCACCAGCAGTCCTACTCCGTGGGCGAAACCGAGGACTACGTTCTTTTCATATCCCTTACTTACGAGATAGCCTCTTATTGCCTCCTGGACATCGGCCAGTTTAAACCCTGGCTTGAGGCTTCCCTCGGCTAAGGAATGGGCTTCTAGGAAGACCTTGAGGGCTTCTTTAGCCCTCGGCTTGGGTTCGCCCACGAACAGCGTCCTAGCCATGTCGGCATAGTAGCCGCCTTGATCCGCTGCCACTACTATGGTAACTGGGTAGCCCTCCTGGATGCGGGTGTCCGGCAAGGGCTCAGCGTGTATCCTCACCGAGGGGCCAGCGTTCACATAGACGAGGGGATGCCTGGCACCATTCCTCATGAGGATGTAATAGGCCTCGGCTGCCACCTCCAGTTCTGTGACACCAGGCCTAAGGGCCTCGATGGCTGCTTCCATGCCCTTAGCACATACATTAGATGCCCTTTTAATGAGAGCTATCTCATGGGCATCCTTAATCATGCGAAGCCTCATTATGAGGCCGTGGACATCTCTTATCTCCACCTGCCTGTTCAGCTTCTTGAAGAGCTCGAAGAAGAGTACGTAGGCATCACGTTCTATGCTATAATCGAAGCCCACTACCTTATAACCGCCCTCACGAATAGCATTACTCACAGCCCTCATGAGCTCCTCGGCCCTCCGCCATGTCCTCACGTCTTCTATGCCCGTTCTCTCCATCAATTCTGGCGCCTCGTCTTCAAAAGCGAAAGCTATGGGCTCACCCTCAGGCGGTATGAGGAGAGCTGGTCTAAGCCACTTCTCACCAGTGAAGTAAGCGAAGGAAGAGAGAGTCCTTATCATGGAGGCTTCTATGCCTTCACTACGCATCAGCTCTTGGAAACGTGCCACCCTAGTCCTATACGGTTCCTGCAATCCCAACTCAATCACTCCTTAACGGCGCTAAACAGGCATATAAAAGAGTTAACACCGTCATAAATCCTTGGTACATCCCTCAGCTCTCCACGCCTCTTCATCAGGAGGGAATTGCTTACGACACTTACATCGCTTAATATCATGGAGGTAGCCGATAGTTCTGGCCTTAACGTCAGGCCTACAGCTGGCTGCCATAGGTGCCATGAGGATGTTACAGATGAATGCCTGGAGGAGGCTCTGCCTTACCTTGAAGGCTGGCGCATCATTTATTCCATGCGCGCTCTATGCCTCTTGAAGCTCCGTCATCTCCCATAATGATAAGCCAGCTATCTCAGCTGCTTTGCCAAGCGATATGAGACTCTTGTGATAGAGCTTTAATGCCATTATGTGAGCAATATCAGCAGGCACCTTCACGCTTAGCATCTCCATGCTTAATCACCTCAACCAGCTAACCGCTAAGGGTTTATTTAACCATTCTTTTCTGCACTTCTGAGCTCGAAGAGCTTCGAGCTCCTCCTCTGTAGATACAAACACGTCACGTCAAGGGTAGTAGATTGGCAAGGTCTGGGCATGGAGTCCAGTCGTGTTTCAGCAGTTTCCCAAGAAGAACCCGCTCGCAATTTCTTAGACCACATGATGCAGGCTCTATGCCTGCGCCTCTGCTAGTAGGTTGAGCTTACTTACCAAGCCTGTGCGCTGCCAGCTACGTGTGCTGGCTTATAAGCCTGTGGAACGATGTAGGCTGTAGGTGGTTAAATTTATAGGGTGGAAGCTAGCTTGGGGGTTGCTTGGCTAAGCTCTTAGTCAGCCCTAGGAGCGTTGAGGAGGCTATAGAGGCTGTCAGGGGTGGAGCTGACATAATTGACGTGAAGAACCCTAGGGAAGGCAGCTTGGGGGCCAGCTTCCCCTGGGTTATCTCAGCTGTCAGGAGAGCTGTCCCCAGGAGCATTGAGGTCAGTGCTACGCTGGGAGATGCCCCCTGTCTGCCTGGCACCATGTCGCTTGCTGCAGCTGGAGCCCTCCAGGCTGGAGCTGACATAGTGAAGGTTGGGCTGAAGTTCACTGGCAGAAGCAGGGCTACTGAGCTCATGTCCATGGTTGTGAAGGCAGCTAGGCTTATTAAGCCCACTTCAGTGGTTGTGGCAGCAAGCTACGGTGACGCACATGAGGTTGGTGCACTAGACCCCATGGATGTACCTCAGGTCGCTTACGAGTCGGGCTGCGAGGTCGCTATGCTAGACACAGCAGTCAAAGATGGCAGAAGCCTGCTAGACCACTTGAGCAGAAGAGAGCTCAGGAGGTTCGTCGACGAAGCCCACAGCCTAGGGCTTAAGGCTGCCTTAGCAGGCTCCCTTAAGCTAGAGCACATACCAGCGTGCCTGGAGCTCGGAGCTGACATAATAGGGGTGAGGGGAGCTGCCTGCGAAGGAGGAGACAGGAACACAGGCAGGATCACAGCGAGAAAGGTCAGAGAGCTAGCTAGCATAGTACACTCCACACTCTAATAGCTCAGCTACCCCAGCATCTGACTAGCAGCCGCTGGAAAGCCCGCCCCATAGAGTGCTTGAGAAAGCGTCTTTAAGCTTGGAGAAGACAGCCAGCTAGCTGCTATCATATGTAGGCGAGTGGACAGGATAGACCACATGCCACGTGTAGAGAACACCTGCATCCAGGAACTCTAGGGTAGCTGGAGCATTCTACTACCAGAGCTGCTTTGAGTGGTAGGAGGCGGCGAGCTCAGGCGATGAGGAAGCGTAGAAAGCCTAGGGGTGGCGCTTGCGGTTAAACGAACGCATGGAACTTCCTTCCGTCCTTCTTGCATATGATCTGCGCTAGATTCCTCCCAGATAGTGCTACAGCAGGTAGGCCTCCGCCGGGCTCAACCCACTGACCTACCATGTAGAAGTTCTTTAACCCAGGTAGGGTTTTCCTTATACGCTTTCCGAATGTGCTGGGTGTTGGAAGCCAGCCTTCAAAGCTCCCCTTCCAGTTATTCGTGTACCTTATGTAGGTGGCTGGAGTTGCAACGTCGTAGACCTCAACTCTCGAAGCTATGTCTCCGAGCTTCTTATCCAGTATGTCTATGACGCTCGTAGCCAGCCTCTCCTTTTCTCTGCGGTATTTTTGGATGTCTGCCTCCCTTAACCTAGTCCAGTATCCATGGTCAGCTGGAAGGTGCAAGATGACAGGTGTTTTCCCCTTAGGTGCTAGAGTGGGGTCGAAGTTGTATATTCTTACGAAGAGCCTTTCCACTCTGTTCTCGCTATCGACCAGCAGAGGGGTGTCGAGAGGGAAGTTTAAGGCATGCGGGTGCCCGTCGAAGCTTCTCGCTACTCCTAGCGACACCTGGCAGATCGCTGGGAAGAGCTTCCAGTTGCTGTACATGCTCATTATCTCCTCGTCCACGTACTTCCCGTCAAGCATCTCGAAGATCGTGTAGTGCCCGTCTGCAGCTGAGACCACTATGTCTGCATCGTAGACTTCTCCATCAGCCAGCTTTACTCCCACAGCTCTGTTGTTTTTCACCACGATCTTGGACACCTTCGAGTTATAGTGTACCTTCCCGCCAAGGGAGATGTACCTCTTCTCGATGGACCTCGCAAACTCTAGCGAGCCACCAATGGGGTAGCCTGCAGACTTCAAGTGCATCCATGAGAGGGTTGCGATAAGCACAACCATCGTGCACTGCTCATCTATCCCGAGAATGAGGGGGAAAGCTTCCCTCAGGAAGGGGTTTTTAAACCTCTTAGCATAGCTTCCAATGGTTATTCCCTTCCATGCTCTGAGGAGCCTCAGGTAAGGATGGAACTTGAGCAGGAACTTGATCCCGTCGATTGGCCCATAGAGCTCGGGCGCTTTATCCACTGGCAAGTCAAACTCCGCGAACTTCCTCACTGCACCCATAAACTCGCTTATTGCTCGCTCATCTTCAGGTGCAATCCTCAGCATCTCCTCTTCCAGCCTATCAGCGTCTGTGTAGACTGTGAAGACCTCTCCTCTCCTCCCCTCTATCCTACAGAACTCATCGAAGTCCACTATCTCCTTGCCCTGAATCGCATGCAGCTCCATCCACACTCTATGGACGCTGACTGAGGGGCTTGAGCCTACAAGCCAGTGGATGCAGCCATCAAAGGTGTACTCCTTCCTCTTCCAAGATGTACATAAGCCACCTGGAGCGCTATGCATCTCAAAAATCTCTGTCTCATAGCCATTCATCTGCAGGTAGCAGCCTGTTGACAGCCCAGCTATCCCAGCTCCTATGATCACCACTCTCTTAGCCATAACTTACCTCCATTAGGCGAGGATACTTAAGCTTTACCAGCAAAAAGCTCAGAACTAGGGGAAAAGCGGGTTCACACCTCAAGGCTACCTCCTCGATCTCCCTGCTCCCAGGATCCTGCTTCAGGAGGCAAGCAGATGCTGCATAGCTGCTGAGCCAGCATAGGCTTGTAAGCGCTTTGTGGTAATCTACGCGAGTCTGTAGCCGTAGTGTTACAGCTCTCTAAGCCTGTATCTAGCGGCACACAGGTAGGTGTACTCCTGGCTGCCTGAGGTATATGGTACTGTATCGGGTTGCGGTCAGGATGAATATCAGACAGCTAGCATCTGAAGTGTTTGAGAGGCTTCTGCTTGAGTTTGATATAGCTGGTGGTGTGAGAAGAGGGGCATCTTAGTGGCAGCTACCTCGCAGCAGAATCGCAGCAAGAGAAGACAGGAAGCTTAGCTAGGATGGTATGCTAGTGTTAGCCTGGGATGATACACCCAGCATGACCCATAACAGAGAGAATCAGGGCTCTTAAGGTTCAGATACCTGATAAGATTTAAGTATGACTAAAGTCATACCTTAGTATGACTTTGAAGACTGTGGTCTCCAGGAAGGGGCAAGTTGTCATACCTAAGGAGCTTAGGGAAAAGCTAGGTCTGAGAATGGGGACAGTTCTGAGGGTGTGGGTTGAAGGGAAGAGGGTCATCCTTGAGCCCGTATCTGAGCCCCCAGAGGAGATCTTTGTCAAGGCTGGCCCAGAAGTCACCGATAGAGTGCTGAGGGAGGCCAAGGCCCTCGGAGACAAGGCTGAAAAGCTCCTCCGAGATCTAGGTGTACAGGATGGTTAAGGCAGCCATAGACACAGGTGTGGTAATTGAGTACATAGATGAGCTAGGGCTGCTTCACCAGCAGGCAAGCATTCTGTTCTCAGCAGCACTAGCAGGCATGATAGAGCTGATAATCCCCCACCCCATCCTAGCTGAGACATACTACGTCGCAGCTAGGGTCTACAGCAAGCTGGGCTATGAGAACCCAGGGGATAGGGCGTCAAAGCTCGTCGAATGGCTCTACAGGCTCCCGACGGTCACAGTGGAAGAGGGCTTAGACCTTGCCCTGGAAGCAGGCAGGATCAAACACACTTACAAGATAGCCCTAACAGACTGCTATGTCCTAGCAGCATCAAAGATACACATGTGCACAGCAGTCTTCAGAAAGCCTGAGAAGGAGATGCTCCCCAACATAGACAGCTTGACAAGAGAGTTCAAAATACTCTTTCTGGAATCTTACAAATAGCCACTAACGCGCGCGGGTGCGGTGGCTGAGAGCCACGCTCAGGAGCAGCGCTAGGCAGCTGATATACCTAGGTTCAGCGTCTGAAGTGCTCTGGAGGGCATTTGCTTTGAATCCAACGGAGCCTGGCGATGCGAGGAGGAGAGATTGGGGTCCGGTGGGTGAAGGGAGCGGGTACTGTGGTGGATGGCGAGGAGAACGCTGGGCAAGCTTGCTAGGAGAAGTGCAGGGTCAGAGTCACGACCCTGTACAGCACGTAGAGCAGTAGGAGAGACATCGCGAAGGCTAGAAGCCTCAGAGAGGTCAAGATGACCTCCCTTGAGAGCTCAACTGAAACCCTGTAGCCTAGGATGCTCTTCTCATATATGACTAGAGAGTATGCTCTAGCAACGTCCTCGGGAACCAGAGCAACTTCAGGTATAGCTATCAGAGCTATCACAGCGGAGGCGACCTTAGCTGCGGAGACAGCCATGAAGGCAAGCATGTAGTTCTCTTTGGCCAGAAGCCCGATTGGGGCAGCTACCAGCTGGGCAATAGATCCCAGTACAGCAGCAAGTGTGCTGGCTCTCACAGCACCAAGCCAGCTCTTGTACCTGGCGAACAGGAACTGGCCTATGAAGTTTGCTCCAGTAAAGGAGAAGGATGAGTAGGCTGAGAGGGGCACGTGTAAGGCTGGAATCGGGGTGGCCCAAGCTAAGACAGGTGCGGCAACGTCCATCCCGAGGCTCAGCCTAAGCACGCTGAAAGGCTTCCTCCCCCAGAAGAGCGAGGCAAAGACGCTTGCTAAGGTGCCTAGCAGGTTCATTGCTACCGCTAGGGAGTCTGGAGCCTTCAGCTTGTTCACCACATAGGG
>QMWA01000091.1 GCA_003661385.1 Thermoproteota archaeon
GCTCTGCTGTACACCCAGAGGCAGAGGCAAGCTGCTCCAGCAGTCAAGCCCATAGCTACTCCCATAGCTCCAGCTACCTACTCGGCTACTACCCCAACGCCAGCTCCCTCCCCTAGCCAGCTGGCTCCCACACCTCAGGCGCCGACGACGCCTACGCTGCCTCCTCCAGAGCTCCCAGAGACACCTCCACCTACAGCAGCCTCAGCTTCTCCAGCTCTGGAGGCCCCTCCACCGGAGGCATCCCCCACAGCATCTGAGGCTCCACCTGTGATATTCGACTGGAGTGCGGTCAGCTACTACGAGTACGCTGTGACAGCTAGCATTGGTGGCGCACCTGTGAACGGCAAGTACATCTATGAGGTTCGTGAGGTGAGGGAGGCTGGAAGAGAACTCTGGCTGGTTTCAGCTACACTCCAGCTCCCAGGTGGCAGGAAGGTCTCAGTTCAGATTTGGGTTGACAAGGTGTCTGGGAGCTGTGTGAAAGCTCTCCTAAAGACCCCAAGTGAAGTGAGGAGCATAGAGTGCAGTGAGGCAGCGGAGGAGTCTGGCATAGCGCTAGGGGAGCCTAGAGCTCTGAGGACTGAGAGGGTTGTGGTCCCAGCTGGCTCATATACCTGCACTGTGTATGAGGTCAGAGCTGGAAGCACAAGGATCCTGTACTGGGTTGCTGAAGGAGTCCCAGTTCCAGTGAAGTGGATCAGCTACTCTCCTGGATCGATGATAACAGCTAAGCTCATCAGGTACCGCTAGCCTTCTCCTAGGGAAGCGTGTAGGGCTGGTTCCAAGCAACACTTAAATAGAGGATGCGAGAGGTCTTTGGGTACCTGAGATGAGGAGAGGTATATCGAAGGTTGTAGCTGTAGTAGCTGCACTGGTCATTATAGTGGCTATAGTAGGCATAGCGTACGTGTACCAGGCTAGGAAGGCTCCAGCTGAGAAGGAGGTAATAGTCATAGGGACAACTGACAGGGTGACTGACCTCGATCCAGCTAGCGCATACGACTTCTTCACATGGGAGGTCTTGTCGAACATAGCTGAGGGCTTCTTCAAGTACGAGCCCATGACCCTAGAGCTCAAGCCAGCCTTAGCTGAGAGCTACGAGGTCCAGGAGGGAGGTAAGGTCTGGGTTCTCAAGCTCAGGAAGGGCTTGAAGTTCCGTGATGGAACTGAGCTGACAGCTGAGGTAGTGAAGTGGAGCATAGAGAGGGTAGCTAGGATAGAGGGTGACCCAGCTTGGTTCGTCCTGGACTTCGTTGACAAGGTTGAGGTCGTAGACAAGTATACTGTCAAGATCGTGCTCCAGCAGCCAGTTGCCTTCTTCAAGGCTGTTCTAGCTGTGCCAACCTACTTCCCGATATCCCCGAAGTCGTATCCTGCTGACGAGATCTCACCAGACAACACAGCAGGTGGGATAGGCCCATACTACATAGAGAGGTTTGTGAGAGATGTTGAGCTCGTGCTGAAGGCTAACCCCAACTACTATGGTGAGAAGCCTAGGACGAAGACGATAATAATAAAGTTCTACAAGGACGCTACCGCGCTGAGGCTGGCGCTAGAGGGCGGCGAGATAGACGTGGCCTGGAGGACGCTGAACCCATCTGACATAAAGGACCTAGCTAAGAACCCCGACTTCACTGTCGTAGAGGGGCAGGGAGCCTACATAAGGTACATTGTGCTCAACGGGAACATAGAGCCCTTCAACAACAAGCTGGTCAGGCAGGCTCTAGCTGCAGCCTTGGACAGGAAGAAGATAACCGAGGGCGTGTTCCTGGGGACTGTGAGCCCACTCTACAGCCTCGTCCCAGCTGGGATGTGGAGCCACATAGACGCCTTCAAGGAGAAGTACGGTGAAGGCCCCAACTACGAGCTGGCCAAGAAGCTCCTAGCTCAAGCAGGCTACTCTGAGACGAACAAGCTGAAGGTTGAGCTCTGGTACACTCCAGCACACTACGGCACAACAGAGGCTGACGTGGCAGCTGCCATAAAGGAGAGCTGGGAGAAGACTGGGATGATAGAGGTTGAGATAAAGAGCGCTGAGTGGTCAACCTACCTGGAGCTGACGAGGAAGAAGGGGCTTCCAATTACCCTGTACGGCTGGTACCCAGACTACATCGACCCAGACAACTTCCTTTACCCGTTCCTGCACACTGACTCAAACAGGTGGCTTGGCAAGCCATACAGCGACCCTGAGATGGACAAGCTCCTAGAGGAGGCTCAGGTCGCCCCAGACAAGGCCACCAGGACCAGGCTGTATGAGCAGGTGCAGAGGAAGCTGGCTGAGGACGCTCCGATAATACCCTTCCTCCAGGGCAAGCTCTACGTGGTCTGCAAGAAGAACGTGAAGGGCATAGTGATAGACCCATACATGCTCCTCAGGTACTGGCTGATATACAAGGAGTAGCCCTAAACCCCAATTTTTTGGGTGCCCCAAGATGGTGTCACTCAGAGTCTACATACTGACTAGAGTGCTCCTGACGATCCCAATGGTCTTCATCCTCCTATCACTCGTGTTCTTCGTCATGCGCATACTCCCAGGAGACCCTGTGATAGCGATAGTCGGCATGAAGGCCTCTCCAGAGCACATAGAGCGCCTGAGGCACGAGCTAGGCCTAGACAAGCCTCTCTGGAGGCAGTACATAGACTACATCGCTATGATCATGAGAGGAGACCTAGGGCGCTCCATGATATGGGGCAAGAGGCCTGTCTCAACAGAGATATGGGACAGGTTCCCAGCTACACTAGAGCTCACGATATGCGCCTTCACAGTAAGCGTCCTAATAGGCCTGGTGACAGGGGTATTTGCATCGACGAAGCCTGGGACCAAGGCAGATGTAGGCTTGAGGCTGTTCAGCATAGTAGCCTACTCCCTGTTCATACCTCTTCTAGGCATGCTCCTCCAGTTCACCCTGGGAGTCAAGCTGAAGCTCCTGCCAGTGGCAGGCAGGAAGTCTCCTCTAGTCCAGATAGACAGGATAACAGGCCTGTACCTGCTGGACAGCCTGCTGACCCTCAACCTGGTTGGCTTCGTAGACGCCTTAAGGTACCTTCTGCTGCCATCCATAACCCTGGGCGTGGTGCTCTCAGGCGTCTACACGAGGCTAGTGAGGTCTAGCATGCTAGAGGTCCTCCGGGAGGACTTCATAAGGGCGCTGAGGGCAAGGGGGATCCCAGAGGGGCAGATACTGCTGAGGCACGCGCTCAAGAACGCGTTCATCCCAGTCCTCACGATGATGGGGCTGCAGTTCTCCCTTCTGCTAGCTGGAGCAATACTGACTGAGACCACCTTCTCATGGCCTGGGATGGGCACATTCCTCCTCGAGAGGATAGAGTACAGGGACTACACGACAGTCCAGGGGACAATAGTCTTCTACGCCCTCCTCGTAGCCATGGTGAGCCTCATAGTCGACATAATCTACGCGTACATAGACCCCAGGATAAGGTACTGAGGTGTCTCCCATGAGGCTCATAGACCCGCTGGCTAGGGCAATCAGGAGGTACTGGAGGGTTAAGAGAGTAGACTTAGCCTTAACCTTGACTGGAGCCATCATAGTAGCGTGGATCATAGCCATGGCGGCCCTAGCTCCTGTGGTAGCGCCCTACGACCCCTATGTTTCAGTTGATGACGTGCTGCTTCCTCCCTCTAGAGAGCACCTCATGGGAACCGACAACCTCGGGAGAGATGTGTTCAGCAGGATACTCTATGGCTCTAGGACTGTCATGGCAGTGGTCTTGGCGTCAACCATGCTCTCGATGGGCGTGGGGACGCTGGTAGGCTTGGTGTCAGGGTACTTCGGCGGGCTAGTTGACAGGGTGCTCTCCCTCGTGATGGACAGCATATATGCGTTCCCAGGGCTCATCCTGGCTATAGCTGTGGCAGCCATGCTGGGGCCTGGGGTCTCCAACACGGTGGTCTCGATATCAATAGTCTACATACCGACGTACTTCAGGATGATAAGGGGGCAGGTGCTTAGTGTCAAGAGCCAGCTCTATGTTGAGGCTGCTACAGCGCTGGGGGCACCACACAAGGTGATTATGCTCAAGTACATCCTGCCGAATGTTATCCCAGTGCTCCCAGTAGTGTTCTCGATGAACGTGGCTGACGCTGTTCTGACTGAGGCTGGCTTAAGCTTCCTTGGGCTTGGGGTTCCAGCTCCAACTCCAGACTGGGGCTTCGACCTCAGGAATGGCCAGAGGAACCTCCTAGCAGGGTACTGGTGGGGGTCAACCTTCCCAGGCTTCATGATAGTCCTCCTGGCAGTAGGCTTCAGCCTCCTAGGCGAGGGCTTAAACGAGCTCATCTCACCTGAGAGGCGGTAGCATGCCTCCGCTCCTAGATGTTAGAGGCCTCAGGGTATACTACATGCTTGGAGATGAGGCTGTCAAGGCAGTTGATGGAGTCAGCTTGAAGGTCGAGAAAGGGGAGGTCCTAGGGCTAGTAGGGGAGTCTGGCTCAGGGAAGTCTACTCTAGGCCTAGCTATAGTCAGGCTGGTCCCCCACCCTGGGAGGATACTGGAGGGCAGCGTCCTGTTCAAGGGGCGTGACCTCCTCAAGCTGCCAGAGCAGGAGCTCTCGAAGGTGAGGGGGGGTGAGATAGGGATGGTCTTCCAGGACCCACTGACCTCACTAGACCCGCTGATGAGGGTCGGTGAGCAGCTCGTAGAGACCATAATGGCTCACAGCCAGCTCACCAAGGAGGAAGCCAAGGAGAAGGCTGTGAAGTACCTTGAGCTGGTTGGGATATCAGCTGAGCGCTTCTACGACTACCCACACCAGTTCAGCGGTGGAATGAGGCAGAGGGCCATGATAGCCATGGCCATATCAACGAGCCCAAGCCTCCTGATAGCAGACGAGCCCACGACAGCCCTAGATGTGATAGTCCAGTCTCAGATAATGGAGCTCTTCCAGAGCCTCAGGGAGAAGCTTGGGCTCTCAGTGATCCTGATAACACACGACATAAGCGTGGCAATGGAGGTAGCTGACAAGATAGCTGTGATGTATGCAGGCCACCTGGTTGAGTGTGCTCCAAGCGAAACCCTATACGATAGCCCACTCCACCCCTACACCCAGGGGCTCCTGAAGGCAGTCCCGAACATAGAGCTAAAGGACATGAAGCTAGTCTACATACCTGGAACTCCACCTGACCTAGCAAACCCACCGCCAGGCTGCAGGTTCCACCCCAGGTGCCCTCGTGCGATGGATGTATGCAGGAGAGAAGAGCCACCTGAAGTCGAGGTAGGTGAGACTACTGTGAAATGCCACCTGTACAGGTGACTGGGATGGAGCTCCTACGGGTAGAGAACCTGGTGAAGTACTTCCCCCTGGAGAAGAGCTTCCTTGAGAGGCTCCTGACCAGGAGCAGGAGGTACGTGAGAGCAGTTGACGGTGTCTCCTTCTCGATAGAGAGGGGGGAGGTCTTCACGCTGGCAGGTGAGACAGGCTGCGGCAAGACGACGACAGGGAGGCTGATCCTCAGGCTGATAGACCCAACCTCAGGCAGGATAGTCTTCGACGGAGAGGACATAACCGACTTGAGGGGAGAGGAGCTTAGGAGGATAAGGAGGAAGATGCAGCCAGTATTCCAGGACCCATATGCCTCACTCAACCCGCGGATGAAGGTCGGGGAGGCTGTGAAGCACCCCCTAGAGATACATGGGATAGCCTATGGAAGTGAGGCGAAGCAGATAGCCATGGAGTTCCTTGAGAAGGTGGGGCTGACGCCAGCTGAGAAGTTCTACAGCCTCTACCCCAGGGACCTCAGCGGCGGCCAGAGGCAGAGAGTAGCTATAGCTCGGGCTATAGTCACGAAGCCTATGTTCATAGTAGCAGATGAGGCAGTCTCGATGATAGACGTGTCGCTTAAGGCCTCGATACTTGAGCTGCTTATGCAGCTCAAGAGGGAAATGGGGCTCACATACCTGTTCATAACACACGAGCTTGCTGTAGCAAAGTACATAAGCACCAGGATAGCTGTGATGTACCTTGGGAAGATAGTTGAGCTTGGGCCAGCACACAGGGTTTTCGAGAGCCCCCTGCACCCATACACGAAGGCCCTCATGGCAGCAGTCCCAGTCCCAAACCCACGAAGAAGGAAGGAGAAGGTCAAGCTCAAAGGCGAGGTCCCGACTGCGCCAGTAGACATACCACCAGGCTGCAGGTTCCACCCCAGGTGCCCCTATGCGACAGAGGAGTGCAGAAGGGAGGAGCCTCAGCTAGCTGAAGCTGAGCCAGAGCACCTGGTAGCATGCCACAAGGCTATGGAGCTATGATAGCTGAAGTCCACCCAGGAGTCTACTTCATAGAAGGAAGGAACAGGGGGAGGTTCCCCTACTCAAACTCCCTGCTGATAAAGGGCAAGGCCATAGTAGACTTGGGATGCGGCCTCCAGCTTCTGAGGAAGCTGGCTTCAGAAGTCAGTGTAGCTGTGCTATCGCACACGCATCCAGACCACTGCTCTGGCGCCTGGCTCTTCAACAAGCTGGGCATAAGGGTGCTTTCTCCAGCAGGCTACCCAACAACCCTAGAGGCCCTGGCAAGGAGGTTTGTCGGAGAGGAGCTGGCCTCAACGTGGATCCAGTACGTCCAGCAGGCTATAGGCTTAAGGAGCTTCAGGTCAGAGCCATACTGGAGCGGGGAGCCAATCCTAGAGAAGCCAGAGGTCACACCCATCCACACACCAGGCCACACAGCTGACATGCACGTGATCCTAGTAGACGGGAAAGTCCTCTACTCCTCAGACATAGACCTCACGCCATTCGGCCCGTGGTATGGCCACGAGGAAAGCTGCATCAAACAGCTCGCCAAGTCAATTGAGAAGGTCATGTCCCTAGATGCAGAGGTCTTGGTGCCAGGCCACAGCCAGCCAGTCTACGGGAGAGAGCAGATAGAGGAGGAGCTGCAGAGGTACATGGAGGTGCTTGAGGAGAGAACAGCTATGATACTTAGCTTGCTCAGCAAGCCAAGGACGCTAAGAGAGCTCGTTGACATGTCACCAATATACAGGGTGAAGCCCTACGCCAAGCCTCTGCTAGATTACTGGGAAGCCAACATGATAAGAAAGCACTTAGCTCTTCTAGAGGAGA
>QMWA01000092.1 GCA_003661385.1 Thermoproteota archaeon
CTATTATGTCAGCTTCTATCCCGTATACTTCTTTGATGAGCTCTGGTGTCAGGATTTCCCTAGGCTTTCCTGCTGCAGCGACCTTGCCCTCGTGTAGGACTATCAGCTTGCTGCAGTAGCTTGCTGCCAGCGAGACCTCGTGTGTGGCTGCTATCACTGTGACTCCGCTGTCAGCTAGCTTCCTCAGGAGCTTCATGACCTCAACCTGGTACCTGAGGTCTAGGTGGGCTAGAGGCTCATCTACCAGCAGAACCTTAGGCTTCTGGGCTAGTGCTCTAGCCAGGTAGGCTCTCTGCCTCTCTCCGCCGCTGAGCTCGCTCAGCCTCCTCCTGCTCAGCTCCACAAGCCTAAGCTCATCTAGAGCCCTCATGGCCTCCCTCTCGTCCTCCCAGCTCTCCCACCAGCACCCAGGGGAGTAGGGGTACCTGCCTGCTAGCACGAGGTCTGCTACAGTGAGGTTGAAGCCCTCTGGGTGCTCCTGTGGGACTAGCGCCAGCCTCCTAGCTAGCTCAAGCCTGCTGTACTCGCGTAGGCTGCGGCCGTCGACGTATACTGCCCCAGAGCTGGGCTCCAGGAGCTTGGCTACCGCCTTGAGCAGAGTTGTCTTCCCGGAGCCGTTGGGCCCCACCACGCCAGTGAAGCTCCCCTCCTCTACCTCTATCGTAGCGCCTTTCAGAGCTGGCGTGGAGTCATAGTACACTGTGATGTCTGCTACCCTAACTGCTACCTTAGCCATATCTTCTACCCCACTTGGCTAGGAGGTACATAAAGAATGGTGCCCCGAGCAGCGATGTGACCACGCCAACTGGCAGCTCAGCTGGCTGAGCTAGCGTCCTAGCAGCTAGGTCAGCTGTCAGCAGCGTGGACGCCCCAGCTAGAGCTGAAGCTGGGAGCAGAACCCTGTGGTCTCCTCCCAGGAGCATCCTCACGGAGTGAGGCACCACAAGCCCAATGAACCCTATCACCCCAGTGAACGAGACGCAGACTCCAGTCAAGAGAGCTACTACAGCCATCATCAGCCTCCTGAAGGAGGTGGCCTCGACCCCAAGCTGCCTAGCCTGCTCATCTCCCATCAGCATGATGTTCAGCTCCCTAGCGTAGAGCAGTGAGATAACTGAGAGGGCAAGCGAAGGCGGAGCCAGGAGCACCAGGATCCTCCAGCTCACAAGGGATAGGCTGCCGAAGACCCAGAAGAGCACACCGTGGAGCTTGCTGCTCCACCTCGTTGCCACAAGCGTCGTCAGAGAGGAGAAGGCTATGCTCACAGCCACCCCAGCCAGCACCATCGCCAGGGGAGACTCGCCTGCAGCCCTTGAGAGGAGCATCGTGATGGAGAACGCCAGCAGCCCACCCAGGAAGCCTGCTAGAGCAGGTGTGTAGAACAGCAGCAGGCTGCTAGGCTCCACAGCTAGCATGGCCAGGCAGGCGCCGAATGCAGCTCCAGAGGAGACCCCTGTTATGAACGGGTCTACAAGAGGGTTCCTGAGCAAAGCCTGCATCACAGCTCCAGCCACAGCTAAGCTGACCCCGACCACAGCAGCCCCTAGGGCACGTGGCAGCCTTATGTAGAGGACTATGGCCTCAGCCTCCCTGCTAGATGAAAGCCCCAGCACAGCCCTAGCTGCATCAGCTAGCCCAACCTCAGCTGGGCCAGTAGACAGGTAGCATGCCAGCAGGAGCAGCAAGAAAGCTAGGAGGATAGCTGTGGCGGAGGCTAGCCTCCTCCTCTTCTCAGCTAGCATCTAGCCTCCTCCCAGCTGTGTTATGTACCTGCTGTAGCCATCACAGCTGGTACGTGAAGCCAGAGACGATAGCTGAGCTCTCCTCCCAGCTGTGTTATGTACCTGCTGTAGTCGTCTCCGATCACCAAGGGGAGCTTGACGCCGAATGCCTCTGGATGCACCATCTTCGCTAGGAGCTCAGCTGCCTCAGCTAGCCTAGGCCCAGGCCTTAGGAAGGCGTTTTCAGCTTGCCCTGATATGAAGTAGACGCGCCCCTCGGCCACAGCTGGGACAAGCTTCCAGACTGGATCACCCTTGAGCTTCTCCAGGATGTCTTCAGGCTTCTCCTTCATCATGCCAGCTGTTATCACGATGATGTCGGGCTTCCTGGCTAAGACCTCCTCCAAGCTGGGGTTAGGCCAACCCTGCATGTCGCTGAACACGTTGTAGCCTCCAGCTACCTCAGCTATCTCACTAAGGAAGGTTCCTCCTCCTGCAGTGGAGAGGGGGTTAAGCCACAGCACATACATGACTCCAGCCTTCTCCCTGCCAGCCACCTTCTCCCTAACCCAGCTTAGCCTCCTCTCCATGGACTTTATGAGCTCCTCAGCCTTCTCCCTGCAGCCTAGGAGCTCCCCGACTGCCCTGATGTTCTCGTAGACTTCATTGAGCGTCACGCCCTTCTTGAGGGCGTAGGCTGGGATCCCCTGCTCCTCCAGCCTCTTAGCTAGCTCAGCATGGTATCCCACACCAGAGTCCAGCAGGACAAGGTCGGGGCTTAAGGACACTATCTTCTCCAAGCTGGGATCCCACCAGCCGCCTACAACAGCTATCTTCCCTGACTCAACCAGCTTCTTGAGCTGAGGAGGGTAGTCGCAGAAGCTAGTGACTCCAACAAGCCTGTCCTGAGCTCCCAGCGCGAACACTATCTCAGTTATGCTAGGGGCTACTGAGACAACCCTAGATGGCTTAGCTGGCACAACCACAGTCCTGTTGAGCGCATCTACTGCCGTGAGGGGGTACTCCCTGCGTGCTAGCTTGAACACGCCCAATGCCACTGAGATGGCTGCTAGGGCTAGAGCCAGCAGTGCAGCTTGCCTTCTGCTCAAGGCCACCACCATCACCACTTATATTTGGGATACCCTATCCCACATCTCAGATATAAGCTTTGAGTGCGCAAACCTTAATAGCAGGATGCACCAGACTATGATGCATCTGACAACGCGGGTTGGGAGGAGGCTAGCAATTATACCTGCCTAAAGCCATAGCTGAGGAGCTAGGCATAACAGAAGGGGCTCCTATAGTCCTCAAGGTTGAGGGGAAGCAGCTCATAATCAAGCCAGCTGGCAAGCTCCTGAAGAAAACCAGAACCTGGGCCAAAATCACACCAGAGGAGGTTGGAGAAGGGATCTCAAAGCAGCTCCTCACCTAAGCTGGTGCTGGACACGTCATATGTGCTCCCGTTCCTAGGAGTGGTCTTCAAGCAGCTCAGGAAAGCTGAGGCAAGCTTCCTCCCAGCTGAAGTAGGGGAGGGGATAGACTCACTGGTGTACAGTAATGAAGTTGAGCTCCTCCCGCTCACATCAGAGGTGGCTGAGGAGGCCTACAAGCTCATCAAGGCAGGTTGGAAGGACATATTTGACGCCATAGCCTACGCTACAGCTAAGTCCGCTGGAGCACTCCTCCTCACACTAGACGAGGGGCTAAGGAGGTTCCTAGCAGAGAAGAGGATGCCCTATGCATTCCTGGTAGACCACAGGAGGCTAGCTGAGCTCAGGCAGCAAGGCGAAAGCTTTACTAGCAGATGAAGCAGTGGCTTAGGGGGGCGCTTGGTAAGCATCAGAACAGAGGGTGTAGTCAAGAGGTTTGGTGAGGTGGTTGCACTAGACCATGTCACCCTCAGCATAAAGCACGGTGAGTTCTTCACCCTCCTAGGGCCAAGCGGCTGCGGCAAGACAACCTTCCTCAGGACTGTAGCAGGCTTCGAGCTCGTAGACAGCGGCAGGATATTCTTTGACAGCCAAGATGTCACGATGCTCCCACCATACAAGCGTGATACAGGGATGGTCTTCCAGAACTACGCTCTCTGGCCTCACATGACAGTCTTCGACAACATAGCCTACGGCCTCAAGGTCAGGAAGCTCCCCAAGAAGGAGATAGAGAAGAGGGTAAAGGAGGTTCTGAAGCTGGTGAGGCTAGAAGGCCTGGAGAGCAGGAAGCCCCACCAGCTGAGTGGAGGCCAGCAGCAGAGGGTAGCCCTAGCCAGAGCACTGGTGATCAACCCGAAGGTTCTGCTGCTAGATGAGCCCCTAAGCAACCTGGATGCGAAGCTGAGGCTTGAGATGAGAGCTGAGATAAAGAAGCTCCAGAAGAGCCTAGGCATAACCACAGTATATGTCACACACGACCAGGAGGAGGCAATGAGCATATCAGACAGGATAGCAGTCATGAACAGCGGCAGGATAGAGCAGGTTGGCACACCATCCCAAGTCTACTTCAGGCCCAGAAACTACTTCGTAGCAGACTTCATAGGCCAAGGAACATTCCTAGAAGGCCAAGTCAAAGGGGAGAAGGAAGGGTACCTCGAGGTGGAGGCTGAGGAAGGCCTCCTACTCCTAGCGTCCCCATCAGACCCAACAAACCCACCGAAGCCAGGCGACAAGGTCATAATAGCGATAAGACCAGAGAGCTTCAAGCTCTCAAAGGACACAAACACCATAAAGCTGACAGTATACGACGTGCACTTCCTAGGGAAGTCCAAGAGAGTGCTCGCGAAGCTAGGTGAGAAGACATTCCTGGTTGAAGTGGACCCAACACTGGAGGTGCAAGCAGGCACAGCCATAGAGGTCTCAGCTCCACCTGAAAAGACACTGGCCATAAGAGCCTAGCTCAGGTGGATTAGCCTCCTGGAGCCACCTCCACTGTAGCTGGTGCAGTCAAGTCGCTTAGCTCTGGGTCATAGTAGTCTTGAGCTGCTGCAGGTGGAACTGTAGCCTTAAGCGGGTACTTCGCTCTAGCCTTGAATGTGAACTCGAAGACCGCCCCAGGCTCTACCCTCCCAGTGAGGAAGTCCACTCTAGTTGGGGAGTGTATCTCGAACCTCTCAAGCTGAGGAGTGCTCTCAACAGCCTCAGCTAAGCTCCCAGGATCCACCTCGAAGCCAGGTGGGAGCCCAACTGTTATGAACAGCATGTTTATCACAGGGCTCCTAGCTCCAAGCCCTAGGTAAGCTACCATAACCCTGATCTCCAGTTCGTCTGACTCAGCTACCCTAGAGGACTCCAGCTCCCTCCTTATCACTATGGGCTTCTCTGAGACAGAGATCCCGCAGCCCTCGCTTACAGCTATAGGCTTGCCCTCAGCTAGCAGAGCAGCTCCTGGAACCAGGTAGTCTCCGTCAGCAAGAGGCTCAGCCATGTACTCCAGCCTATAGGCCTCACCTCCTCTGAGGCTTAGCTTCACCCTGACCTTACCTCCTTTAGCTTGAGCTTCAAGTGGGACAGCTGAGGCTATGAAGCCAGCTGGAAGATAGTCCTCTAGCACCCCACTGAAGTCCTCCTCTGCCCTAACCTCAACCACAACCTTGACTGGGACGCCAACCACGGTCAGTGGAAGCCCACATAGGGTTTCAACATGCTTCCTCAGTGAGACCTTAGGCTGCCTGGCTCTCCTCTCAGTGAACTTCACCTCTATGGCTCCGAGGTCAGCAGCTAGGTTCCCACCAACCCTCCTCCCATACGTCAAGGAGTACTCTGCTATAACCCTGATCACGTATGCACCAGGCTCCTTAGCTCTGCAGTACAGGACAACCTCGCTTCTGTTCTCGACCACGTTGACGTACCCGACCCCACCTCCAACGAGCTCAACTCCACTAGGAGCTTCAGCTCTGACCCTGACCATCACGGGCTTCAGCTCGCTTGCAGGAGGCTCAAAGACAACCCTGATCGGAGCTATCTCACCCAAGCAGTGCTCTCCAGCAGCTTCAACCCTGCACCTGAGCTCCTCTCTAAGCCACTGCCTGGCTACAAGCTGGTATGTCAGCGCCCCTTCGCCGACAACAGCTATCTCAAGCCTATTCACCCCAAGCCTGACATGCCTGTCTAAGCTCACTATCCTCTCAACATCAGATGTCTCAGGGCTGATGTGCTCCCTGTAGACCTCAACTCCATTGAGGGTGACTACTAGGTCTGCGTCAGCTGGCTTGGTAAGCCCCTTCTCAGATATCCTGACTAGGAGCTCGAGGAAGGCGCAGGTGTCGCTGGTTGTCCTAAGCCAGCCATGTGGGCTCCTCCTCTTCAGAAGCCAGTTCACTGCCTTCTTGACGAGCTCAGGAGCCTCTCCAGCTTCAAGCAGAGCCATAGCAGCGTACGCAGTGTTCTCAGTGGGGCCAGCGAAGCTGCTTCCATTAGGCCAGTAGACACCATCCTCGCACTCGACAGCCATGTCTATGAGCCTGCCGACGGCTAGCTCCAAGCTGGAGCTCCCCCTCTCCACTCCAGCCATCCTGAAGCACAGGACCGCCAGAGCAAGGCCATATGAGTCCCTAGACCCCCTGACCCCAGCCTCAAGGTAGCTTAAGGCTGCTCTAGCCTCCCTTGACTCTGGGTCTAGCCCAGAGTTCAGCAAGCTCCTAAGCACGTAAGCTGTCATTACAAACCTATCAGGCTGATAAGCTCCATGCCCATAGAAGCCAACTGGCTCAAAGCTGCCGTCGCTATGCTGCTGCTCAAGGATCCAGCTCCTTAGCCTCTCGACTGCGTTCTCGTCCAGGCTGAACCCTGCCTTCCTCGCCTCAGCGAGCGTGTTGAGGATCCAAGCTGACATCCCAAGGTTGTCCTCGTCTGTAGCATACCAGCCCATCGCCCCAGATGGGTGCTGCCTTGAGAGCAGGGTCTGGAGCCCAGTTTGCGCGTAGCTCTCTAGCTTAGCTCTCAGCTCAGGCGTGATCTTCCCCTCCCTAGTCAGGTAGTGCAGCACTAGTATGTCTGGTATCAGCTTGGAGGAGACCTGCTCATTACAGCCTCCTGGGAACCCCGTGAGGGCTTCAAGCCCACTCACAAACATGCTCTCGTAGCCGGGTGAGATCCTGAGGAAAGCCTTGACCATGCTAGTCTCCCCCACAGCTGGCAGGGTGAACTCCTCTACCACAGTGCCCTTGAGCTCACCATTCCTGTTCACCTCAACCAGGACGCCGTTAGGCTTCACCTCTATAGCCCTCCTGACAGCATCAACGTGGCCTTCTGCCTCAGCGTACACTGTGATGAAGTGCACACCAGCCTTCCTCGCCCTAATCCTCCAGTAAGCTGCTGAAACGCTGTTCCCAGCCACCTC
>QMWA01000093.1 GCA_003661385.1 Thermoproteota archaeon
CATAAGCTCATAGCTGACCTCTACTCTCTCATAAAGCCCGACTTCGTGATAGTTGACGGCAGGCATGCCACGGTACACGGGCACTACCCACTTGAGAAGATGCTTGACAGGTACATTGTGCCAATGGGAGTGTACATTGCAGGCGATGACGCTCTAGCAGTAGACACCATTGCAGCTAGGATCCTAGGCTATGACGTAAGTGAGGTAGAGCACCTCAAGCTAGCAGACGAAAAGCACAAGGTATCAGGGAGAATAGAGGTCATAGGGGACATAAGCAGGTTCAACAGGAGGTATCCACACAAACACATCGGAGTTTACCCAGAGGGAGTCAAGATCGTGAAGGGGAAGGAGAGAGCCTGTGAGGAGGGGTGCGTCGACAACACCCTCATGGTCCTCGAGATGCTCCACGTAGACTACGGTGGCAGAGGGGAGTTCAGCATAGTCTTCGGCAAAGGCCTAGACAAGAAGGAGCTGGAGAACCTGAAGCCTCCAGTGCTCGTCGTAGGCCCATGTGCAGTAGAGGAGGCAGGGGACTTCCTCAAAAAGAGGTACAGGAAGGTGGTGGAGGTGCCTTACTGCAACGACCTCGCTGCAGTCCTCACAGCACTCATGAAGTTCATGAAACTCAAAGCCACACAGCTCGTACCAATCCCAGCTACCAGCCTAATAGCAGAGTGGATCAAAGCAAAGCTACATGGGTCAACTGCCCACACACCACCTCTGTTCTGAGGTGAGCTGCTTGCTGTACTTCCCTGGCTGCATGGCTGAGCTGCGTGTCAAAGAAGTCTATGAGGCTACTCTGGCTGTCCTGGAGGCTGCTGGGCTCAGGGTTGAGGTGGCTGAGGGCTGGAGGTGCTGTGGTTCGGTGCTGTACAGGCTTGGTGACCTCAAGGCCTTCAGGAGGCTAGCTGAATACAACTCTAAGCTCCTAAGTGGAGGGGAGGTAGTCACGTCGTGTGCAGGCTGCTACAGGGCCTTCAGAGTGGACTACCCTGCAATAGGGGTGAAGCCTCCTAGAGTAAGGCATACTGTAGAGGTTTTAGCTGAGGCGTATGAGAGGGGAGCTCTGGAGCTGCCTGAGCTAGGCTGCACCATAGCTTACCACCACCCCTGCCACCTGGCTAGGCACTGTGGAGTCTATGAGGCGCCAGTCATGCTACTCGAGGCTATGGGTAGGGTTGTTGAGTCCAGCTTGGCTTGCTGTGGAGCTGGGGGAGGCTTTAGAGCCCTACACCCGGAGGAATCAGCTAAGGTAGCAGACCTCTTGCTCAGAGACCTCCTCTCACACAACCCAGACTATGTGGCTACTAGCTGCCCATTCTGCCTGCTACAGCTTAGGGAGGCAGCTAAGAGAGCAGGCTACAGTACTAAAGTCGTAGATGTAACCCAGCTAATAGCAGAGCACATGTGAACGCAGCTAGTGCAAGAGACAATACTAGTAGAGCTGGCATCATAGGATTTCGACGGCTGGTGGATACCTCTTGAAGATACTCTTCCTGCCTCAGTGTCCACTACTATCTCATATGGCTCTATTATGTCCACTCCCTATTATCACATCATGGCTTAGTGCCTTCACTACACCGAACACGTGGCTAAGTGGAAGCTCATATCCTAGCACTATGACCCTTGCTACAAGCTCTCCTATGATCTCTGCTCTCTTGTCTCTTACAGCTAGCAGGACAGCTTTAGGCTGGTCGTAAGCGGTGTAGCCTAGCTTCTCGGCTAGCTTAAGGCTGATGAAGCTCTTAGTTGCACCCGTGTCAAACAGCGCCTCAGCTTCAGCTTCTCCTCCTTGAGCCACCAGCTTAACCCTGCCTGTAGCACTTCTGGCCAAGCTCACTAACCACTATGCTTACTGGATGTATCTCTTAAAAGCTGCTGACTATACTTAATGCCAGTGGAAGACCACCCTGATGCCTGAGGCAGTAGCAGATGCCTCCTAGCCATCAGAGAAGACTGCGCGCAAACAAATACCGTGAGCTAGCTTCTATGAGCTGGCGACGTGTATGCTGGTGGACACCTGTGTTAAGCCCGTTCTCATCATAGCAACCGCCTTAAGGGGCTGGGCACGTAGCTAGGTCAACTGGGCTGTTATGTAGCTTATGGTGGAGTACATGGAGTAGTGGGTTGTATGGTGGTTTAGGCTATGCAGCTAGGGCTATAGCGACTTGAGCTATGGCTGTGAGGAGTGTTGGGAGTGTTAGCTTTGCTACGTCCTTGATGAGCTCTTTTAGGCTTGAGTTTACGTAGCTTGAGGTCAGGATGCTGCAGAGGTGGAGGGGGGAGCATAGGTATCCTGCCCAAGCTGATACTATGATGAGGCTAGCTAGAGGGAGGCTGCCGTGCCCAGCGAACACTGGCAGGGTTGCGCCAACTGCAGCTAGTGGTGAGCCAGCTATTAGAGCTAGGGTTGCTGCTGTAGCAGATGCACATGGGATGTATAGGTAGCTTGGGATGCTGACCTCTAGGCTTAAGCCTCCAAGGGATCTTCTCAGCATTAGGGAGCTTAGCACTAGCGTTAGGACGTGTGGGCTGAGGGCGAAGCTGGCTACGTTGGCTAGCTGCCTTCTGTTGGGGTGGCTGACGAGCACTAGGATAGCTACTCCTGCTAGGATTGCTGCTGGCACTGGGATCCCGGCTAGGCCTAGGAGGACAGCGGAGGCTATTGGCGCTAGGAGTAGGAGGAGCTTAGCTGGGTTGAAGCTGGGCGTGGTTGCAGGTGGCTCAGAGTAGCCTCTGAACCTGGCTAGCCCTATGGCAGACGACAGGATGAATACTGGAGTCTGGAATGCAGCTATGTGGTAGATGCTGACTTCTGCTATGGTGTGGGCTAGGAGGAAGCTTGGGGTCAGTGGGAAAACCAGGAAGACCACGTGTCTGAACCAGATGTTCGCGAGGGCTATGTCTTCTTTGCTCATCCCCATCCTCTTGCCCTCCTCGTCCACTAGTGGAGCAGAGAGCAGAGCTCCGCCAGGCATCGGCAGTAGGCCGAAGACAGCTGCTACAGCGAAGAGCACAGCTCTCCCGCTCTTGAACAGCGCCCTTAGCTCTGATGCTAGCTCCCTGGCTAGCTCAGACTCCCTGTATAGGCCTCCCATAGCCATGGTCAGGGATATGGAGGCTAGGAGGCTCCAGGTGCGTACATCCTTCACCACACTGCTTATCACATGGAGGGGAGATAGCCCTCTAGCTTCAGCAGCTAGAAGGGAGGCTGATGCTACAGCTAAGCTCAGTGCTAGTAGAGGCCTTCTCTCCACAGGGTGCTCCATACCTACTTAGCTTATAAGCGTGGTGGCGGCTTTAGCCAGTAAGGGGGAACCTGCCACGAGCGTGAGAGCGGGCACTCAGCCTGCAGCTGTATGGCTGTCAGAGCAGCAGTGCCACAAGCTGCATCAATGTTAAAATACATGCTTTATCTGTGGGGAGAGCTTGAAGCTACGTGGTGGTAGGCCTTACTATGGGCATGTGCTTGGAGTGCTCTTGCTGGAGACTAGGTTTCCTAGGGTTCCTGGTGATGTGGGTAATGCTGAAAGCTACCCCTTCCCCGTGCTCTTTAAGGTGGTGAGGGGAGCTACCATCAAGAGGGTTGTTAAGGAAGCTGATAGGAGCCTCCTGGAGCCATTCCTTGAGGCAGCGCTGGAGATAGAGCCATACGTCAAGGCTATAACGACGAGCTGCGGGTTCCTGGTGCTCTTTCAGGATGAGCTTGCCTCAAAGCTCAGGGTGCCAGTGTTCACCTCATCTCTCCTCATGGTCCCTTTGGTGCAGAGGCTTGTTGGAGGTAAGGTCGGGATAGTGACAGCTGACTCCTCCTCTCTGACTGAAAGGCACCTTGAGGCTGCTGGGATAGCTGGAGGAGTTTACATCAAGGGCCTTGAGAACAAGCCTGAGTTCTCGAGAGCGATCCTGGGGAACTCAGAGGACATGGATGTAGGTAGGGTTGAAGAGGAGGTTGTGAAGGCCTCCAAGGAGCTTGTGGAGCAGCATCCTGATGTGAAGGCTCTGGTGTTCGAGTGCCATAACCTGTCTCCGTTCTCTAAGTCTGTCCAGAGGGAGACTGGGCTTCCTGTGTTCGACTTCATATCATTCGCGAAGTTCGTGTACAGTGCTGTCGTAAAGCAGAGCTGGAGCTGGGAGCGCTAAGCCAGCCTCTCTTTTTCTCCGAAGAAGCCTGTGGGCCTGACTGCTAGGATTATCATGAGAGCTAGGAACCCGTATACGTCCCTGTACGATGGGGATATGAAGACTGACATCAGGCTCTCAACCATCCCTAGCAGCAAGCCCCCAACTAAGCTCCCCATTATGGAGCCTATGCCTCCTATGACTATTATCTCGAAGCCCTTCATGGTTGATATGGCGCCGTTTTCTGGGAAAACCATGAAGACTGGTGCTAGCAGGGCTCCAGCTGCAGCTGCTAAGGCTACTCCAACTCCGAAGCCGAGCATGTCTATCTTCTCTACCTCAACTCCAGCTGTCTGAGCTCCAACCCTGTTCTGGGCTACAGCTCTGAAGGCTCTGCCTATCCAGGTCTTCCTCACAACCAGGTAGAAGGCAGCGAGGATTATTATGGTCCCTACGAAGGCCACGAACCTGTTTCCGCTGACTGGCAGTGTGCCTATCTTCATTGGTGGAGCGTAGTCTGGTGGGGAGTACTCGTATGGGCCAGCGATGTACGAGAAGAGGTTCCTGAAGAAGACCATGAGTGCTATGGTTATGACTGTCGCGTACTCGTCCTTCCTCTCTATTCCACCTGTGAACATGGGTGTGATGAGCAGCTTCTCGACGACGAGGCCCAGCAGGAACACGACTAGCATTGAGAGGGGTATGCCTAGGAACCACATCTTGGGGCCTAGCAGCCACACCACGAGGGCATACTGCACGTAGCTTCCTATCATGTAGAACTCTCCCATTGACCAGTTGATCATCTTCATTATGCTGTAGATGAAGGTGATCCCGACTGCCATCAGAGAGTAGATTACGCCTATGACGAGGCCTGCAAAAAAGTATTGGGAGAGCAGGAGCCAGTCCAAGCTTCAGCCCCCAGGCAGGTAGACTTCTCCAGTCTTCATCTCCTCAGGGAACACTATGGGAGCTGTCTCATACTTCTGGCCTGTCTTAGTGTACTGTACTATCACCATTGGAGGAGACCACTGGTGCCAGTATATCCCCTCTCCCCTTGGGAACGTGACTGCATCGCTGTTCCAGCTCTTGAAGGTCCCTGTCTCAAGGGCCTTTATTATGGCGGCTGGGTCAGCTGAGCCAGCTTGCTCTATTGCCTGTGCCACAACCACCACAGCTCCGAACGCGTTGTAGGCTGTGTAGACTGGTGGCTCATTGTACTTCTTCTCGTACTCTGCCTTGAACCACTTCCCGAGGTCAGTCAGCTTCATCATTGGGTGGTAGTATGAGATGAAGAGCATGTAGTTCCCTTTGTCGCCTAGGTTCTTCCAGTACTCTGGCCTCACTGGGAAGTCGTATGAGGCTAGCATGGGGACCTTCGGGTACAGGCCTATGTCGTAGGCCTGCTTTATTATCAGGTAGGCGTCGTCTCCCACTCCTATGTTTATCACTAGGTCTGCTCCCCATGCCTGGATGTCTAGGAGCTGTGGGGTGAAGTCCTTGGTTCCCCTGTCGAAAACTATGTCCTTGATCTCTATTGCGAGGCCCATCTCCTTAGCCATGGCCTTGGTCTCCTCCAGCAGGCCTATCCCGTAGTCTGTGTTCTCAGCTAGTATAGCTATCTTCTTCCAGCCCATCTTCTTTATGAACTCAAGCCAGAGCTTTGCTCTAGCTGGGTTTATGGCGTGCATCCTGAACACAGCCTTGTAGTGGCCTTCTGTTATCTTGGCTGCTGCAGCCTGGGTTGCTATCAGGGGAACCCCATACTGGTCTGCAATCGGGCATATGGCGAGGCAAACTGAGCTGTGGTACTGGCCTATCACTGCCACAACCTTCTTCTCGGTCACGAGGCGCTTGTATCCTGCAACACCCTTCTCAGGGGTCCCGGAGTCGTCTTCGACAACTATCTCGATGGTCCTACCTCCCAGGACCCCTCCATGCTCATTAACGTACTTGGCAGCTAGCTCAGCTCCCCTGACAATGAGCTTTCCAGCCATGTAGTCTCCGGGAGGAGATAGGGGGGCAAGCACCCCTATCCTGATTGGGCCCTTAGCCCTAGGCCTAGCCACCAGGAAGTACCCTGCAGCAATCACTACTATAGCTATTACTACCCCTATGACCGCTAGGAGCCTTCCACGCTTCATGCGCACCAATTTAGCCTTCTGGGCAGGGGATTTAAAAGGGTTTCCTACACATAAGTGTGTGCGCTTAGAAGTTAACACATCATGTTTAACGTGTAAAATGTTTAAATAGCCCCAGTAGGAGGCTAGTGTGGAGGTGATTTCTCTGCCTGTAGACCCTGAGTTCTTCGATATGCTCAACTACAGTATATGCCGGGCTGTTAACGAGGCTCTAGGGAAGGATGGAGCCGAGAGCATCTTCAGGAAGGTGGGTGAAATAAACTATGGTATACTGAAGGCTAAGGGCGAGATTAAGCCCAGTGAAGACCCCTTGGACACGCTTGAGCAGATAGCTAGGTACCTTGAGAGGGTTGGGTACATGGAGAAGATAGAGATAAAGAGAGTCAGTGACAGGGAGCTTCTCCTGAAGATGCATGGGGTCTCGGTTCTGGATTCCTCAGTGAAGCTCGTAGACTCTGGCATGGCGCCCTCACATTACATGACGAACCTGATGTTCGCTGCACTGAAGGAGTATGGTGTTGAAGCTGAGCTGATAGACCTGGGGTTTGATGTGGAGAAGAATGTTGTACAAGAGAAGTGGGTGCTAAAGGGCAGATGAAAGATGCCTCTCCTAGAGGCTAAAGCGGTCACAAAGAAGTTTGGAGGGGTCGTTGCCGTAGACAAGGCTACTCTCACGGTTGAAGAGGGTGAGATAAGAGGGATAATTGGGCCTAACGGCAGCGGCAAGACTACACTCCTGAACCTGATATCCGGGATATACAGGCCTGATGAGGGAGAGATAAGGC
>QMWA01000094.1 GCA_003661385.1 Thermoproteota archaeon
CAGCCTCCGAGGCCAGCCTTAGGCTAAGGCCCGTCTGCTGCATGCTCCAGCTGGCATGCAGGCTGCTACAGCTTCAAGCAGAGGCGAGGCTGCTACACATGGTGCAGAGGCCATAGGCAGGTAAAAGCTGCTCGCGCCACTGGGGCCTTAGGCAGCATGTGCTGCTGGCTCTACCCCTGCTCAAGCTGGATGGTGGTGGAGTGGGCTAGCTTGTGCACATCTCCCAGCTTGAGGCGGCAGCAGGGCTTTAGGAGGCGCTCTTGAGGCGCATCCAAGCGTCTATTGCCTTTGATCAGCTTTCTTGTCATATGTAACTTGCCTTTTCATAAGGAATTTAAGCTGATTCACGCTGCTCTAAGGGGGCTGGAGTTGATTAAAGGAGGATATATGGGTAAGATCCTTAGAGTAAACCTCACTGACATGGAGGTCAAGATAGAGGGGCTTCCCCACGAGGATGTGCTCAGGATGTACGTTGGGTGCTGGGGGCTTGGCTTAAGGATGCTATATGACAGGCTTCCACTTGGGATCTCTCCACTTGACCCTGAGAACCTCTTGATCTTCATGACTGGGCCCTTGACTGGCATAGCTCACGTCCCCTGCTCGAACAACACAACCATAGCTACGCTCAACGCTGACACAGGGTTCACAGCTGGGAGATCCCACTCACATGGGTTCTTCGGCCCAAACCTGAAGTTCGCTGGCTTCGACGGGATAGTGGTCGAGGGAGCAGCTGAGAAGCCTGTTTACCTGTGGATCCACGATGGTGAGGTTGAGATAAGGAGTGCAGAGAAGTTCTGGGGTAGGGACACGCATGAGACAGAGGACCTCATAAAGAGGGATGTAGGAGAGGAGAAGGCTAGCGTAGCTGCCATAGGGCCTGCTGGAGAAAACTGCTGCGCTGGCGCCCTCATAGAGAACGACAAGCACCACTCCTTCTCCCACTCTGGGGTGGGGGCTGTAATGGGCTCCAAGAAGCTCAAGGCTATAGCCGTGTACGGGACTCAGAAGGTCCCGGTGTACAACGAGGAGAAGCTCAAGGAGGTGACCAAGGAGTGGAGAGACAACCTGTTCAAGAGCGATGTGGCGAGAGGGCTGGCTAAGGGAGGGATACCGAGAGACGAGTACAGGTATGCGAAGAACATGTCGATAACCACAGCCAAGAACATGCTGGAGGTCAGCCCACCAGAGTGGGGAGTTGGGATGTCAAAGCACAAGATAACCCCAAAGGCGTGCTTCGCCTGCCCGATAGCATGCAGCTACGAGGTTGAGATAACCTCAGGGCCTAAGAAGGGCTATGTGGCGACTCCAGCTGGAGGAGGAGAGAACCTGGAGGGAGCAGCCTCCATCTCTGGAGTATACGACAGCGGCTGGGTATTCTACCTGATAGACCTCTTTGACAGAGTAGGCTTCGAGTCCAGCACGCTAGGCTGCACAATAGCACTCCTGATAGAGTGCTATGAGAAGGGGCTGATCACAAAGGAGGACACAGGCGGGATAGAGCTGAAGTGGGGTGACCCAGAGCTCGTTGAGAAGCTGGTCTGGATGGCAGCTAGGAAGGAGGGGTGGCTAGGCAAGCTGCTGGCCATGGGGCCAAAGAGAGCTGCTGAGGTCATAGGAGGAGATGCACCAGACTTCGCAATACACATCAAGGGAGCTGGAATGAACCTCCACGACTGGAGAGCAACCTGGGGCATAATGCTAGGGCAGATAGTGGGAGGAGGCTCAGGCTGGCCTGCCCCGGCAGCAGACGCATGGGCCACTGAGCCAGATGCAGGCTTCCCAGAGTACCAGGACCCGCTAGACCCGAAGATCAAGCCTATTGCTGTAGCTAAGACCTGGCCTAAGAAGTACTGGGACGACTGCAACGGGACATGCTGGTTCGCAACATGGGGGGTCCCAGGGAGCCTCAGGTTCACAGCAGAAGCAGTGTCAGCGGTGACAGGCTGGGACTTCACAGCAGAGGAGGCTCTGCTAGTGGGTGAGAGAGCAGTACACCTAGAGAGGGCATTCAACGTGAGGAGAGGCCTAACACCAGAAGACGACCTAAATGTGCCCAAGAGGATAGTTGAGGCCCCGCCAAGCGGGAAAGCTAAGGGCAGGGCCATGGAGCCATACCTCAAGGGCATGGTGATGGAAGTCTACAGGCTAATGGGATGGGATGAGAAGACTGGGAAGCCTCTGAGGAGCACCCTCAAGAGAGTCGGGTTGGAGGACGTGGCAAAGGATATCTGGGGCTAGAGCTCAGAGCTCGCTCTCTACCCCCAATTTTTGCCTGCACTCCCGCCCTCAGGGCTCGCATGCTTAGCAGGGCTTGGCTAAGCTAGCTGCGAGCTGCTGGAGCCCGAGCTTCAGCTGGCAGCACAACAACCCTATAAAGGCGCTGGGATAGCATACCATAGGTGAGGTTTTGAGGTATAGAGTTGAGCTGATAAGCTTAGACGAGAAGGATGAGCTAGTTGAAAGACACTCCAGCAAGGTGCTCTATGAGGTCAAAGCTGACATATACGGGGTCTGCATCAAGCTGCTCACTACCGAGAAGTGGGTTGCTGAGAAGTGGAGTGAGAACTTCTACCACTTCAATGAGAAGAACATAAGGAGCCATGGCAGGCTCTATGTGCTGAGAGATGAGAGCATGGACAGGAACCTAGTGCTCTACAACAGCTACTCCAACACAGCATTCCTCTTCAACTTCACGTACTACGGGTGGATCAAGTCCATAGCGCTTTCTGTTGCAGGAGACATCCTGGAAGACGACCACGGAATCTACTCAGTCCACGGAGCATGCCTAGACATAGATGGCAAGGGGGTAGCTATTGTTGCTCCAAGTGGCGTGGGGAAGACCACACACGCCTATGGGCTGATGAGGCTGCCTCAAACCAGGGTTATAGCAGATGACTTCTTCTACGTCAGGATACTACAGGACTTGCTGGCCTTCTCAACTGAGAAGAGCTTCTATGTCAGAGCTGACCTAGCCTCAATATGGCCTGAGTACGCTGAGATAATGAAGCATGCTGAGGTAGATAGCGAGGGCAGGGCTGTAGTAGACATAAGGTGGGCTGTAGGCAAGGGGAGAGTGATACCGCAGACAACACTCAAGTCGACGCTGATCCTCAAGAGAGACCCAGAGGACCCGAGAGAAGTCTACACGCCTAAGGTAGGAGAAGCCTTAGAGTACCTTAAGGAGCACAGCTACTGCAACCCACACTGGCTGGTGAGAGACCAGAGGAAGGAGAGGATAAGAGAAAGATTCTATAGGACACTCCTCGAGAAGACGAGGACTATAGTAGTGAACACGATGACGCCACCTAAGAGGACACATGAGAACATAAGGAGAGCCTTAGGGCTCAAGTAGGTACCTAAGTACTGTGGGGCAGCATGGAAGCCAAGAGGCAGCTAAGGCAGCTGAAGGCATAGCTGGCTTCAGCTAGCCTCCAGCATGCACTGAGCAGCCTCCTGGCTTCCATAGATACACTTCGCCATCCTAAGCCCTCCAGAGCGTCATCTCGGTCATATAGCCCGCTAGGTGGCAGCCCAGATTCCCCACCATGCACCGAGGGCTCCCTCCCCCTCCCCACCTCCTTGAGCACCTTGCTAGAGCAGGTATGTCACGCTGAAACCATGAACTCCTGAAGCTCACGCCTTAGCACATGGCCTACATCATGCCACTTAGGTGGCTTGATGCCAGCCACCCTAAGTGAGGCTTTTGAGGAAGAGCTCCACAGTAAGCATCCACGTTGGACTTCAGGTGGAGCTTAATTGCTGTGGACAGGGTTTAGCGTGCAGCTTCAGCTCTGAAGCGCTGTTTATAAGCGCCGCTATAAGTGGACTTATAGGTGGCTGCATGCTAAAGTACATTGATGTCACCAAGAGGTATGGGGATGTAGCTGCTGTCAATGGCGTCAGCCTAGAGGTCGAGGGAGGCAGGGTCACCGCGCTCCTCGGCCCAAATGGCTCTGGGAAGTCTACTCTGATGAAGATGGCTATAGGAGTCGTGAAGCCTGACTCAGGTATGGTAGAGGTCGATGGAGTCAACCCAGCTGAAGACCCATGTGAAGCCAGAAGGCTCATCGGGTACTCTCCTGAGGATGTCGTCTTGTATGAGAGCTTGACTCCAGCTGAAGTCTTCTCCTTCCTCGGTGAAGTCTATGAGGTCCCTGGCAGCGAGCTGGAGAGGAGGGTCAGGAGGTACGTTAGGCTCTTCAAGCTCGGTGAGGAGATGGGTAAGCTCTGCGGCGAGCTTAGCCGAGGCAATAGGAGGAAGGTCTCCTTGGTCTCCGCCCTGCTGCACGAGCCCAGGATCCTGGTGCTAGATGAGCCGTTCACAGGCCTAGACCCTAAGTCAGCTAGGGTGCTGAAGGAGCTCATGAGGAAGATGGCATACGAGGGCAGGGTGGTCTTGTTCTCCACGCACATACTTGAGCTGGCTGAGGCTGTAGCTGAGAGGGTCGTGATAATGCATAGGGGCAGAGTTGCAGCAGAGGGGGAGCCAAGCGAGCTCAGAGAGGAGCTCAAAGCCTCAGACCTAGAGGACGTGTTCATGAGGGCAACTGGGCTGTCGGAGGAGCTTGAAGAGCTGGTTAAGAGCCTATGGGGAGAGTAATGTGGCTGACTTTAGCTAGGGTGCTGGCTAAGGAAGCTCAGTACAGGGCTAGAAGGAGGTATGGTAGGAGAGCATACAGGCTAGCTAGGAGCATGCTCCTAAGCAGCCTCCTCAGCATATTTATGTTCACAGCAATATCCCTAGGCTTATCCTCTGCAGTAGCTGCAGTCCCAGCTGAAGCTAGGGTGGAGGCTTCAATCTGGGTGCTTGGCGTCCTCGGTGTCTTCGAGATGTTCATTGGAGGGTTCACCATGGCTAGCACTCTTCAAGTTCTGCTAGCAGATAGGCTACTAGACTTCATAACGCCACTACCAGTTAGAGAAAGCGATGTGAGGAAGGCTCTGCTTGCTCTAGTAGTGATCTGGGGTGGAGTAGCTATGCTCTTCCTCGTGGTTCCAGGTGCTGCTCTAGCAGGGTACCTAGCAGGCTCCATAGGGGTTTTCGCTGGAGGTGTAGCTGAGGCAGCTTTCTGCCTGCTCATGGCAGCTGGCTTAGGCTACCTAGCTGGCTCCGTGTCTCCTAAGGCGACTAGGAGGCCTCTGATCAGAGCTGCATCCACCCTAGTGTGGCTGCTAGTCTTCTTCTCTGGGTTCATGTTCAACTTCGTAAGCAGGCTAGCAGAGAGGCTTGAGCTAGAGCCTCTAGGCCCCCTGCTCCAGCTTACTCCACCATTCTGCATTGTTGCAGCTGGAGCCTCAGGAGGGTATGCTGCCCTCTCATCTGCATGCTGGATGCTGGCATCACTTCTAGTGTTTAAGGCTGGTGCAAGGAGGTTCTGGAGAGCTGTTGCAGCAGGTGAAGCTCTGCTTGCAGCTGAAGCTAAGGTATCTGGCTGGAGGCTGTGGAGAGGGCTTCTCCCAGCTAGCTTAAGGAAGGACCTAACCCTACTCTCCAGGACTCCGAGGGTGCTAGCTAGCACAATAGGGTACATGGCCTTCCCAGCACTCTACATCATGATGTCCCTCACTGAAGCTGGAGCAGCCTCAAGGTTCATGGCAGCTATCCTGTTCTTCTTCGGAGGCTTAACTGGGCTCTCCGCTCAATACCTGTATTCACTTGAGGGGGAGGGAGCTAAGCTCCTCTACCACCTGCCAGTCAGGAGAGGAGGCTTAGCCTTCAGGAAGGCATGCACCACCATGCTGCTCCTAGCTCCACTCTCCCTCATGGTGCTCGCTGCCATAGGGTACTTCAGTGGAGCTGCAGCTGGGCTGCTCGCCTTCCTGTCCTACATGCTTTCATCCTCCTCCTCAGCTCTGCTCACATCATATCTCGCAGCCAAGGAGATGCCAGATGAGCCTACAGCATGGACCCCACAGACGATAAGCGCAGCAACCAGGGTAGTGGTCATGATAGGGATGCTAGTGCTCTATGGTGGGCTAGCTGCAGCTCTAGCAGCCATAGGCTTCTTCATCTCATGGCTTGCAGCATCTGCTACAGCAGCCTTAGCTGGGCTACTCCTCCTAGCCATCGGGGTCAAGGCCATCAAGGGGCTCTCCACCCCCCTATAGAGCTGCTAGAGGCGTGAGCTGGCATGTAGCAGCTCCAGAGCTTCAGCATCCTCTGCCATGAAGTCAGTGGCGTAGGGTGTGGAGGCCTATGTAGAGGAGGCCTACTGCTGCTAGAGCTATGGTAAGCAAGAGGACGTGAGCCCCCTGGCCAGCTTGTGGAGCAGGCTTCCTGGCCTCACAGGATATGCAGTAGATGCTGTTGAGCTCAGCTCTAAACTCGACCACCACATGCTCCTGAAGGCGCTTTACCCTGGCTTGGCTTGCGCGCAGGCTAAGCGAGCTAGCACTGGTGCTCCCTCAACCATCAAGTGTATGCTCACAGCTTCTCCAACTCTCACACGCTTGGAGCTCAAGCTGAGGGGCACAGAGGGCTCGCTGACCCTCCCAGTGTACAGCAGGTAGTCTGCTGAGGTAGCTGCGTTGACTATCAGCTTGAGCTCCCCCTCCTCCCCGTAAAGTGATCCCTTAGCCTCCAGGATCACGCCAGCATCGTAAGCTGGAGGAGCCTGGGTGCTTACGAGGGAGACCATGTCGCCAGGCTTGACCTCAGAGCCCTCTATGACCTTGAGGACTAGAGCATGCCCCCTGTAGAGGCGGCCTCCACAGGTAGCGCAGTAGAGAAGCCTCTCGACAAGCACAGCCTCAACCCACAGCCTCCCCAAGGAGCGCCTGCGACGAGGCTAGCGCAGCTGGGGAAGCTGCTAAAGCAAGCAGGCATAGTGCACTGAGCCTCAACCAGCTCCCCAACAGCTGACGCCCCAGCTATATTAAGCCTTCCCCAGAGTAGAGGATAGCAGTGTGCTTGTTAGAATGGCACCTGTAGGCTAGCTGCCTCCTCTCTCATCCAGCTTACCTTCCCTCCTATCAGCCTCACCATG
>QMWA01000095.1 GCA_003661385.1 Thermoproteota archaeon
CTAGCTCAGCTAGGAGCTGCGAGAGCACTGCTCTAGCATACCCTCTCCCCCTGTACTCTGGTGCTGTCAGCACATTGCCTACTACAGCAACAGAGTGTTGGGTTGACATGCAGTGTGTTCCTGCTGCTGACACAACTGCTCCACTGACAGCTATCATGTAGTACACGCCTTCCTTAGCCTGGCTGGGATCCCAGCTCTCTACACCATACCTCCTGTAGAACCTGTCTAAGAGGGGTATGTCCTTCTCTCCTGCTCTCCTAGCTATCTGAGCTCTGGGCTCAGCTGGCTGCTTCTCTAGCTTCATCCTGATTAGCTTGTGGCTTTCAACTGCGCTCAAGCTGATGGGCTCTAGAGTGTGTACTCTGACTGCTGGGTACTGGAGTGCCTTCAGTGCTCTCTTAGCTAGCTCTAGGTCGCCGTAACATGCTGCAAGTGGGATCTTGAGGCTGCTATACACCATGATTGCAGCTTTTCTGCCCTTGTCTCGGGCTATCAGCCACCTGCACCCACTTAAGCCGCATATCATAGTCGAGTAAGCCGCCTTGTCCCTCAGGAGCTCCCTCTCGATTTCCTGCATTGCCTCTACTGCCTTACTAGCTCGAGTAGGTCTCTGCCGCTGACTATTATACCACAGTAGCTGCACCTCACCTTCACCGGGCTGAGCCCTATTACCTCGAATGCAGGCTCAACAGGCTCTCTCCCGAAGTTGGTGATGCACCTCGCGTTTGGGCACTTTATCAGGTTCCTGAACCTGGCTGGTGGCTTGACTTTCCACTTCTCAACCACCCTGTACTCTCTTATTATGTTTATCGTCGCTGTCTCTGCTATGAGCGCTATCTTGTTGACTTCCTCTGGCTTGAGAAACCTGTTCTCAATTTTCACTATGTCCTTCTTACCTAGCTTTGTGCTTGGGACATGCATCGCTATGCTGACTACCTCCTCTTCCTCTCCTGTTATCCCCAATATGCTCAGGACTACTAGGGCTCTTCCATCAGGTATATGGTCTATCACTGTTCCATCTCTTATCTTCCTTACTCTAAGCTCCTGCTCCTCCACGTCACCACCTCAGCTCTAGTATCTCAGCTATCAGAGCTGCTCTGATGTAAAGGCCGTTCTTGGCCTGGTCAAAGTACTTGGCATGCCTCGTCTCATCTACCTGCGGTGGCAGCTCCTCTGTCCTAGGTAGCGGGTGTAGCACTATGAGCTCTGGCTTAGCCTTCTCCAGGTCGCTTGGCTTAAGCATATACGAGCCCTTTACCCTCTCATACTCATATGGGTCTGGAAACCTCTCTTTCTGTATTCTCGTGATGTAGAGGACGTCCAGCTCCCCTATTACCTGCGACAGGTCTCTGACCTCCTCCCACCTCAGCTTACCCTTGACTGTCTCAAGGACTTCCGGCCTCATCCTTAGCTCCGGTGGCGATATCAGGTAGACCTCATTTCCTGGGAAGAGGCTTAGCCCATAGCATAGGCTACTCGGCGTCCTACCGTACTTGAGGTCTCCCATTACCCCGACCTTGAGGCTGCTTACTCTGCCTAGCTCCCTCCAGATCGTGTAGAGGTCTAGTAGGGTCTGTGTCGGGTGCTCTCTAGAGCCGTCTCCAGCGTTTATGACTGGCACACTCGCTACTTCAGCTGCCAGCTTTGATGCGCCTTCACCTGGGTGCCTGAGCACTATCAAGTCTATGAGGTAGGAGTCTACCATTCTTATCGTGTCTGCTAGAGTCTCCCCCTTAACTATGGATGTCCTCTCGACTTCTCCAAAGTCTAGGATGCTCCCCCCAAGCTTCAGCATAGCTGACTGGAAGCTTAGCCTGGTTCTGGTTGAAGGCTCCATGAACACTGTGGCCATTACTCTGCCTTCAGCTGCGTTCAGCTTCTTTCCTCTCTTCAGCAGCCTCCTGAGCTCCTCTGCGACCTGGAACACACGTGTTATGTCCTCTGGTGTCAGGTCTAGTATGGAGACTAAACTTTTACCTGAGAGTGGCAAGTGTACCCTAGTATCAAGGCTGTATTTAACAATAGCTTCATGGGTGGGTGGTTGCCTCTAAAGAGCTTCATCTCCATGTTGGAGGAGGCTGTGAGCGAGAAGAGGAGCGTTCTATGCCTTGGTTTGGACCCAGCAATGCCAGGTGAGCGTGAGGAGCATGTCGCCTCAAGGAGCTACCTAGATGGGAGGAGCCTTGAGGAGGCTAAGCTCCAGTTCTGCCTTGATCTCATCGAGGAGCTTCACATGTACTTTGCTGCTGTTAAGGTCAATGAGCAGTATGTGAGGGGGCTGTCAAGCAGCCAGCTTTCTTCGATAGCTAAGGAGGCTAGGCGGCATGGGCTCGTCTCCATATACGACTGTAAGCTTGGTGACATAGGCGCAAGCGCCAAGATGGGTGTCCTCAGTGTAGCAAGGCTTGGCTTCGATGCTATTACAGTCAACCCTCTATCCGGGAACCTGGAGAGCGTTGTCAGGTATGCTCACCAGCATGGGATTGCAGTGATCTCGCTTGTCCTCATGTCTAACCCTGAGGCTGCTCGCTACATGAAGGAGGCTGAGCTCAGAGGAGAGCCTCTCTACATGGCTTTTGCCAGAGATGTCTGCTACTCTGATGCAGATGGATGCGTCGTCGGTGCAACAGGGCATGTCAAGCCGGAGGAGATCAGAGCTGTCAGAGAAGCCATTGGGGCAGGCAGGGTCATTTTATCTCCTGGAGTGGGTGCTCAAGGAGGTGACCTCAGGAAGGCTATCAGGTATGCTGGGAGGCCTCTGCTGGTCAACGTCGGGAGAGCTGTGATCTATGCTAAGAGCCCTAAGGAGGCTGCTGAGAGGATGTGGAGGGCTTCTCTAGGCTCCAGCTCGCTGGCCTAAGCTTCTCCCCATCCCAGAGCAGCAGCCTCCCTAGCGGCTTCTCAAGGACTCCAACATCTCTCTCAAATACCATGGCTCCCCTCTTAAAGACCATCTCGACTCTCACGCTGACCGTTCTCTCAGCGAACGGCGTGTACTTTGCCTTCGTGTACAGGCTCTTCTCCTCTATCCTGTACTCTCCTCTGCTCAGGGCTACTATGTCAGCTTCCATGCCTTCCGCTATCTCTCCTTTGTCCCTTATCCCAAGAAGCCTAGCTGGCTTCTTGCTAGCCCACTTAGCTACTTCTACTGGGCTTATACCCTGCTTTAGCGCCCAGTCTAAGACGAGCACCAGGGTGAGCTCCACTCCAGGGAGCCCAGGTGGGCTGTCCTTGAACGCCTTCTTTTTCTCAGCTTCATGTGGGGCATGGTCGCTGGCTATCACATCAACTAGCCCGCCTGCCAAGGCCTCCTGGAGCCCCTTGACCTCGGCTATGCTCCTTAGAGGGGGGTTCACCTTGCACTCTGCTCCCGCCTGCTCTAAGCTGAGAAGCAGGTGGTGGGGTGTAACTTCAGTTGAAACTGGGATCCCTTGCTCTCTGAGCTTTAGCGCCTCAGATACGCTCTTCGCTGAGGTTAGGTGGCAGAGGTGCACTCTAGGGGTCTCTGCTAGTGGAGTTATAGCCTCCGCCACGGCCCTTATTGCCTCTAGCTCGGCTTCAAGTGGCCTGAGCTTGCAGTACTCCTCTGGGCTCTCAGCTTCACCCTCTCTCAGAAGCCACCTGGCCTCAGGGTGGATCATGAGCAGAGCGCCATGCCTAGCGCATGCTAGAGCGGCTTCCCGTATGATGTCAGCTACCTCCCTCCTATCTTCCCCCAGCTCGTGTACGTAGAGCTTCACAGCTGGCAGCCCTATTGACAGCAGCTTCTCAAGCTCTCCGAGGTCCCCGCTGTACCCTGCTGCAAGCGTGTAATCTGTGTAGCATCTCCCCCTGGCTTCAGAGACCTTCGCCAGCAGCACTTCTACCGTATCCAGCGGTGGATCTGTGTTCGGCATATCCAGCACTGCTGTGACTCCACCCGCGCAAGCTGCCCTGCTTCCGGTTTCAACAGTCTCCTTAGAGCTCTGCTTAAGCCCTCTGAAGTGCACGTGAACATCTATGGAGCATGGCATAATAATCATCCCGCTGGCGTCAACTGAGGGCTCTCCTCCTATAGATCTAGCTACCCTGCTAACCACCCCACTGGAGATCTCGATGTCAGCTCTCACAACCCTGCCATCATAGACGACATGCCCTCCCTTGATCACAAGCTTCTCTTCACCCACTATGCTACACCAGGCTTCCGCTGAACCTCCCCCAGTAAATATGTTTACGTCGCAGACAGTGTTAGAAGAGCTGAAGTCCCACTTCGCCTTCCAGCTTAAGCTCCAGCTGGCAGCTGGTGGTCTGATTGAGAGAAGCCCCCTCAGCTTCCACTGCAGCAGCCGTCAGCATGCTCTGCTTGCCTAGCGTATGCTATGCCATGCCTCCTCTGGATGCTGCTCCCAGATACAGTGCTATGCTAGCTGGCATGAAGCCTGATGCTTCCATTCCAATAGAGCTTCATGCTAGATCAGCCTACGCCCAGCTCAGCCCTCCTAGCTGCCCTAAGCCTTCAGCTAGGCTGCTTCAGCCAGGTAGGTGAGGGCATGAAGGTCTACGTGTTCGGGGCTAGAAGCGGTGGTGTAGGCAAGACTACTGTAAGCTTCAACACGCTAGTAGCTACGCAGCTCATAGCGCCTCCTCCCCCAGGCCTATTGGACGTGTTCCTCGAGTGCGACTTCGGTAGGCAGTCTGCAGTCCACCTCTGGAACCCCCACTTCCTAGAGGAGAGGGAAGCTAGCCCAGATAGCTACCCGACTCTCAGAGAGTACCTGGCTGGGGTAGCTGAACCATGGGAGATAGCATACTCCACCTCTCACCCAGCCTACAGGAACCTAGTCATGATCCCGTCAGCTCCGCTGTGCTCAAGCGACAGAGAGCTGCTTAAGAGCTACAGCGAGTACTCAGGAAAGATGCTTAAGCTACTTGAGTTCCTGAAGCCAAGGTGTAGGCTCCTGGTCATAGACGCTCCAGGAGCAGGAGGCCTATCTGGCCTAGCAGACTACCTCCTCCTAATACCGCTGGGAAGCTTCATACCAGTGGTACAGCCTGACAAGCCTAGCATAGATGAGGCAAGCCAGCTAGTCGACATAGCCACCCTAGCTGGGTCAGCAGTCCCAGCTGCAGTCATAAACAAGTATCGAGGAGGAAAGTGGGCAGTCAGCTATGCTAAGGCTGCGCTAGCAGCTGGTGAAACACAGATTCTGACAATAAGAGACGACAAGAAGGCTCGAGAAGCGTATGAAGCTGGGGTTCCAGTTGTCCTCTACTCGCCGAGTTCTAGAGCATCTAAGGACATAAAGCTGCTAGCACAGACCTTAGCTAGCTCAGCCCCCGCCCACACCATCCAGCAGGCAGAGAAGAGAGCCAGGATACTATCCAAGGTCATAGAAGCCCTAGCAAGGAGGAGAGCTCCCCAGCTCCAGCTGCCAGACATAGAGAGCATACTCAGGGAGCTCGACAAGCTAATTGGACATGAAGGCGGCTCTGACACCCAAGCACAGGATTAGGCTCACCAACCTTACCACAAGCCTAAGGCACACTAGCCTTCTAGTAGCAGTCTCTGGAAGGCGATGCAGCCTAGCCTAGTAGCACCACATCTCCCACTAGCATGCTGAGTGTATAGTCAATGTTTAAAGCAGCATTGCAGAGAGCCCAGTGATCGAGCATGGAGTTCACAGCACCAAGCTGGCTTAAGATATACAGGGCATGCATTATCCTTGCGAGAAAAATCAGAGAAAGCGGGTATAACCCAGAGATGATAGTAGGTATAGCGAGAGGAGGGTGGATCCCAGCTAGGATACTCTCAGATCTGCTGATGGTCAGGGAGGTAGCTAGCATGAGGGTACTAGCATACAGGGCTGTGGGAGAGATTCAGAAGGCAGAGGTGCTGCAGCCTGTCTCAGCAGACGTGAGAAAACTCAAAGTGCTTCTGGTAGATGACGTAGCTGACACCGGAGAGAGCTTGAGAGAAGCTGTAGCACACCTCAAGTCTCGAGGAGCATCAGAAGTCAAGGTAGCTACCATATACTATAAGCCCTGGTCTGCTGTCAAGCCAGACTACTGGGTGTATGAGACCAGGAAGTGGGTGATATTCCCATGGGAGATAAGAGAGGTAGTAGAGGAGCTGAGCTCAAGGAGCTCAGATGACCTGAGCAAGGCTATAGATGCGATAAGGAGGGAGTCTGAGCTGAGCGACGAGGACATAAGGGAGGTATCAGGCATCAGGTAGCCCGATTTCACGCAGAGCCTCCAGGAGCATACGAGCCTTAGCTGCAAACTCACTAGATGATATGCTGCTCCATGAAGGGCAACTTCTATCCACGGTGACAGCCCCCACATCTAGATCATAAACTATGGGATAAGCCCTACAGCCGACAGGCCTGATGCTGTAGATCAGGCACTTTCCTTCAACAAGGTTCAGGAAAACACATCTGCCACCGACATTCCTAATCCTATAGACGCCGCCTCTACTCTCGCAAAAGTAGCTTAAGGAAAACCCTGTGCTACGAATCCTCCTCACATCACTTGGAGTAAGAAGCATCTCGGTCTCAGTACAGCACCTAATGCAGCCGTCAATGCACCTAACCATCTCAACAACCTTTATCAACCCTTAAAGATAAGCTTTATCTGGGTGGTTTTTTGTCTGTTGAGGGTCTTTTGAGGGAGGTTGAGGAGTGGGAGTCTAAGCTTGTCCAGGAGTACTTGAGGAAGCTCCCAGAGCGCAAGAAGGAGTTCAAGACACCAAGTGGAATCCCCCTAAAAAGAGTATACACACCACTAGACATAAAAGGAACCTACCTAGAAAAACTAGGGCTACCAGGAAAATACCCATACACAAGAGGAATACACCCAACAATGTACAGAGCAAGAATATGGACAATGAGACA
>QMWA01000096.1 GCA_003661385.1 Thermoproteota archaeon
CTGCTCAAGCTCTTGGTGTCAGTAGGCTCTTCTCTGCTATCTTGAAGGGTGAGGCTAGTGAGGCTATTGAGGTGTGTGGGAGGCTTTTCCTGGAGTATGCTGGAGCTCTCTCTGAGCTTGTTGATGTGGTGGTTGTAGCTGAGCCTGTTGCCTCACTTGTTTCACCTGAGGTGTTTGAGAGGCTTTCTCTCCCATACCTGAGGGGGCTTAAGGGCTGTGTAGTGCATGTCTGCGGTGACGCATGGCATGTCCTGCCTTATCTAGCTGAGTTTGCTGCTGGCGTGAGTGTAGACAGCAGTGTGGACATGGGGGAGGCCTGTAGGCGCTGGAGGAGCATTGCTTGGCTTGGAAACTACCCTCCTGCTAGCCTGGTAGTCAAGCCTCCAAGTGAGGTATATGAGGAGGCTTTCAGCCTGTACTCTGAGCTGAGCGCCCTCAGGAACATCGTAGCATGCACTGGCTGTGATGTCCCAGCTGAAGCCAGCCCAAGCTGCATTGAGAGCTTCATCAAGGCTGCTAGGGCAGCTTTAGCCTCTCACACCTAGGCTAACTTTTAAAAGCTCTTGGCCTCGGCCTCTGGTGCCTGGCTTGGAGGTGCTGCTTGAAGGTGAAGGTGAGCTCTTAGCTTGGCATGACCCTGATGAGATGAGGAGGTGGGTTGCTGAGAACAAGAGCAAGGAGCTTGTTGACAAGAGGATGGAGCTGAGGGAGGCTGTGAAGAAGTTTGTGAGCGACGGCTGCTACATAGCCTTCGGAGGCTTCGGACACGTCAGGGTTTCGATGGCTGTGATCTATGAGATAATCAGGCAGAGGAAGCGTGGGCTTGTGATGGCTGGGAAGACAGCTGTCCATGATGTAGACATCCTGGTTGCAGCAGGCTGCGTTGAGAAGGTTGAGGTAGCCTACAGCTTCGGACATGAGCTCAGAGGCTTGAGCCCAGCTTCAAGGCGAGCTGTGGAGCAGGGCAGGGTTAAGGTTGCCTCGGAGTGGTCTAACGCAGCATTCCAGTGGAGGTTCCTGGCTGCAGCAATGGGCCTCCCGTTCATACCCACTAGGGTGATGCTGGGCACGGATACGCTGAGGAAGAGCTCAGCTAAGGTTGTGAGAGACCCCTATACAGGGAAGCCCATATGCCTGGTTCCAGCATGCTACCCTGACGTGGCTGTGATCCACGTGCACCGCTGCGACATCTACGGGAACTGCCAGATCGATGGGATCTCAGTTGAGGACTTCGAGCTAGCTAGGGCAGCTAAGAGGCTCATAGTGACCACTGAGGAGATAATAGACCACGAGAGGGTAAGGAGGGAGCCATACCGCACTATAATACCATACTTCCTCGTCGACGCTGTGGTAGAGGTTCCTTGGGGTGCTCACCCCTGCAACATGCCCTACATGTACTACTTTGATGAGGAGCATATAGCTGAGTGGCTTAGGCTCTCCAAGACAGAGGAGGGTGTCAGGGAGTACCTCGACAAGTACGTGTATGGTGTAGACTCCTTCGAAGAGTACCTTGAGCTAGTTGGTGGGGTGAGGAAGCTGGAGTACCTCAAGAGGCTTGAGCAGCTTAGGGAGGAGCTCAAGATCCCAGGGAGGTGATGCCTTTGGGCGAGCGCAAGTACACCACGGTAGAGCTTATGGCTTGTGTGGCCTCTAGGCTGCTGGAGGACAGGAAGACCGTGTTCGTTGGGACAGGGCTTCCGATGATAGCTGCAGCCCTAGCTCAGAGGACTCACGCCCCAAACCTAGTGATAGTGTTCGAGGCAGGTGGAGTAGGCCCCAGGATACCTACCCTGCCAATCTCAGTAGGGGACTCCAGGACATTCTACATGGCTGTGATGGCCTCCTCGATGCACGATGTGATGTCCATTGCTCAGAGAGGCTACCTGGACTACGGGTTCCTAGGTGGGGCACAGATAGACATGTACGGCAACCTGAACACGACTGTGATAGGCCCATGGGACAGGCCTAAGGTGAGGCTCCCAGGTAGCGGTGGAGCAAACGATGTCGGCTCGCTTTGCAGGAGAACCATAATCCTCATGAGACAGGACCCAAGGAGGTTTGTCAGGAAGCTGGACTTCATAACCACCCCAGGCTACCTGACTGGCCCAGGAGCCAGGGAGAAAGCTGGGCTACCAGAGGACACAGGGCCATACAGGGTGATAACCCAGCTCGGCGTATATGGGTTCGACGAGGAAACCAAGAGGATGAAGCTCCTGTCAGCCCACCCAGGAGTCACAGTAGAGGACATAAAGGCCAACAGCCAGTTTGACATCCTGATGCCAGACGAAGTCGAGGAGACAAAGCCTCCAACTGAGGAGGAGCTCAGGATACTCAGGGAAGTAGACAAAGCTGGGCTAGTACTGAGGAGAGAGTAGGCCTAGATCACACTCACGTAGAGCAGCAGAAGCCTCAGCTAGCACACCCCTATACTTTAGGTGGCTGCAGCCCTACTGGGTGGAGTAGCTGGTGCGTGTGCTTGCCTGGCTTGGGTGCTAGCTCAAGTAGCACTTGAGCTAGGCCTCAGCTGCCAACGCTTATATACCTGGGTGCCTATAGAGCTGCAGCAATGTGTGGTGTGGAAGCTTTACCTCAGCCATACAAGCTGCTGGTCTCTAGGTTCATGAGGGAGCTGCTGTCGAGGCATGGAGGAAATGTAGTGTCAATGGCAGTCTTTGGTTCAGTGGCAAGAGGAGGCTTTGATAGCACTAGTGATGTTGATGTGCTGGTGGTGATGGCTAGCTTACCGAAGTCCCGCCTGAAGCGCTATGTGCTGATAGGTGATGTAATCGACGCCATTGAGCCTACTAGAGCTAGGCTAGCGAGGGTAGGTGTATACACGGGGGTGAGCCCGGTGCTGTTGGAGGTTGAGGAAGCTAAGTACTTTAGGCCCCTCTACCTGGACTTAGCCTACGACGCCATCGTGCTCTACGACAAGGGGGGCTTCCTGGGCGGGATTCTGGCGGAAGTCAAGAGGCGTATAGAGGAGTTTGGAGGGGAGAGGGTTTGGATGGGTAGGAGGTGGCTGTGGCGCTTTAAGAGAGGCAACCCCTTGATTGAGCTATGTGGGGTGAAGCTTGTTGACTAGCATGGTGAGGAGGCTTAAGTTCATCGAGTCATACTTGAGGAATGCACGTGAGAGGATCAAGCTAGCTAGGATATCTGCGGAGAGCGGGTTCTACAATAACGCGGTTAGGCTATGCCAGGAGTCTGTTGAGCTATCGCTTAAAGCTGCTCTGAGGCTGTATGGCATCGAGTAACCGAAATCTCACGAGGTAGGCCATGTCCTCCGAGAGTACTCCCAGCTGTTCCCAGAGTGGTTCAGGGAGCTCATCCCAGAGATGGCTAGGATATCAAGGGACCTGAGCTTCAATAGGGGGCCTGCAATGTACGGGGACGAGAGCTCTGAGACTCCCCCAGAGGAGCTATATGATGAGGAGGACTCACAGGTTGCTATAGAGAAGGCTATGCTGGTGCATGGGTACTGCCTTAAGCTGCTTGAGGAGAGGAGGAGGGAGCTTTCAGCTGAGCTACAGCCGTCTAGCTAGCGTGCGGCTGTGTACTGCCCTAGAGACCTGGGCTCAAGCGCGTTTTAACAGCTACCAGCCTAGTGGATGTAGTGGCCATGCTGCTAGGCATCGTATGTGCAGCCATCTGGCAGCTTACTTCACCTGAACTGCAACACACGACATGAGAGGATGAGCTTGGGCTTATGGATGGGGCTCTAGCTCTGAGCTAGCAGGCTTCAGCCTGCCTTATGTCTTCAGCTAGCTGCCAACATTTTTAAATGTGGCTGGTGAAGAGAGCCTAGAGTTCCTATGCTATGGCACTCAATGGACATTGAGGAGGTCTTTAGGAGCCTCAGGACGAGCCCAAGGGGGCTGAGCAGGGGGGAAGCTGAGAGAAGGCTTCTCGAATACGGGCCAAATGAGATCAGGAGGGAGAAGAGGAGGAGCTCCCTCTCGATATTCCTAGAGCAGTTCAAGAGCTTCCTGATACTCATCCTCATAGCTGCAACAGTGGTCTCACTCCTGCTAGGCGAGTACATCGATGCCATAGCTATAATATCGATAGTCTTCATATGCGCCCTCCTAGGGTTCCTAGAGGAGTACAGGAGTGAGAAGGCTGTTGAGAAGCTCAGGGAGATGGCTGCTCCAACAGCTACCGTCATAAGGGACGGGGTAGAGTCTGTAGTGCAGGCTAGGGAGCTTGTACCCGGGGACGTAGTGGTCTTGAGGGCTGGAGACAGGGTTCCAGCTGACATAAGGCTAGCTGAGGCATTCAGCCTCAGAGTGGATGAAAGCGCCCTCACAGGGGAGTCTAGGCCAGTCTCGAAGTCAACTGAGCCGCTAGACGAGAGCACCCCTCTCCCTGATAGGGTGAACATGGCTTACAGCGGGACCGCAGTGACATACGGGCACGGCTGGGGTGTGGTCGTGGAGACAGGGATGAGAACTGAGCTGGGCAAGATAGCTAAGATGGTCCAGGAGACTGAGAGGGAGAGGACGCCGCTAGAGAGGAGGATGGAGCACGTAGGCAAGTGGCTTGGAGCACTAAGCCTCACAGTCTGCGCTGTCATAGCTGCACTAGGCGTGATCCGGGGGCACGGCGTCCTTGAGATGCTGATCTGGGGTGTAAGCCTGGCCATAGCAGCTGTCCCAGAGGCACTGCCAGCAGTAGTCACAGGAGCTTTAGCGATAGGGATGAGGGAGATGGCTAAGAGGAACGCCATAGTCAGGAGGCTGCCTGCAGTAGAGACCCTAGGCTGCACCACGGTGATATGCTCAGACAAGACAGGGACGATCACAAAAAACGAGGTGACAGTGAGGAAGGTGATCCTCCTGGACATGGAGGTCGAGGTGACCGGGGTAGGATTCAGGCCAAGCGGAGAGCTCAAAGCCAGTGGAGCACCAGTAGACCTCAAGAGGCTATGGCACCTGGACATGCTGGTCAAGGCTGGAGCACTATGCAGCGACGCCAAGCTAATCAAGCAGGGTGGAAGCTGGCACATCCTGGGAGACCCAACTGAAGGGGCTCTCGTGGTATTAGCTGCTAAAGCAGGGTACAGCAAGGAAGCCCTAGACGCCAAGTACAGGAGGGTAGGTGAAGTCCCATTCACATCAGAGCGTAAGAGGATGACCACAGTACATGAGGGCGATGGGAGGCTGCTGGCTTTCATGAAGGGCGCACCAGAAGTTGTTCTTGAGAGGTGCAGCAGAGCAGCTGTGTCAAGCGGTGTCGTGGAGCTCACCCCTGAGCTCAAGAGGAGGCTCCTAGAGCTAAACGACAAGCTGGCCTCGAGAGCCTACAGGAACCTCTGCATAGCCTACAGGGAGGTTGAGCCTAGAGGAGAGTACAGCGAGGAGATAGAGGAGGGCTTCACCCTCCTTGGGCTAGTAGCCATGATAGACCCCCCGAGAGAGGAGGTCAGGGAGGCAATAGAGCTCTGTAGGAGAGCTGGGATCAAGGTGGTGATGATAACAGGAGACCACAAGCTCACAGCTCTAGCTGTAGCCTCAGAGATAGGGCTGAGCGGAGGCAGGGTGGTGGCTGGAGCTGAGCTCGAGAAGATAGATGTAGAGGAGCTGGCGGAGCAAGCTGAGGAGGTCTCAGTCTACGCTAGGGTATCCCCTGAGCACAAGGTGAAGATAGTAGACGCCTTGAAGTCCAGAGGCCACGTGGTGGCCATGACAGGGGACGGCGTGAACGATGCTCCAGCCTTGAAGAAGGCTGACATAGGCATAGCGATGGGAATCAAGGGAACTGACGTGGCTAAGGAGGCATCTGACATGGTGCTCGCAGACGACAACTTCGCGACCATAGTGGCTGCAGTCAAGGAGGGCAGGAGGATATTCGACAACATCAAGAAGTACCTGACTTACCTTCTGCAGTGCAACATAGCTGAGATCCTGGTCATGCTCTTCTCATCGCTACTGAACTGGGAGCTCCCGCTTACAGCAGTCCAGCTCCTCTGGATAAACCTGACGACAGACGGCCTCCCAGCTCTAGCCTTAGGGGTGGATCCAGCTGAGCCAGATGTCATGGACAGGCCCCCGAGGAAGCCAGATGAGGGAGTCTTCACCAGGGAGGTCAAAGCCTACCTGATGTCAGTCCCTCTGCTGATAACAGCTCTCCTGCTCATGCTCTACTGGAGGCATGGAGGCATAGCCACGCCTAAAGCCAGGACACAGCTCTTCACCACAATGGTCTTCATAGAGCTGGCTGTAGCAGCAACATGCAGGTCGCTAAAGCACCCAGTCTACAGGGTTGGAGCGCTGAAGAACATGTTCCTCTGGGCTGCTATAGCTGTGTCAGCAGCTCTCCAGCTAGCAGCCCTCTACACGCCAGCCCTCTACGCTGTATTCGATGTCCAGAGGCCTACGCTAAGCGACCTGGCGCTCTCAGCTGCGTTCGCTATGGTTGTTTTCGCTGCGATAGAGGGAGCTAAGCTATTCTATGAGCTCAAGTCTGGGAGGAGCAGCAGCCAAACACTTAAAGGCTAGCGGAGCCCCTAGCACAGAGGGCGGCGGTGGATGAGGAGAGCCCTGCGGCCTGAGCTGTGAAGGGCTCCACCCCAGCCGACACCACAACACTTTAAGCCAGCTAGCCATGGGGTGTAGGGGCCTGGTTGGCTGAGAAGCTCAGGGACAAGCTCAGGAGGCTTGAGGAAGCCTACAGGGAGGGCAGGATAAGCGGCGAGACCTACAGGGAGCTCAGAGAGAAGATTGAGGCAGAGCTGAGGGAGGCTAAGCCCCGCAAGCCACCCCTCAAGCTGGCTAAGGTAGCTATACCAGCTGCCCTGCTAGCCGTGGTAGCTGTAGCAGCTCTGCTGTACAC
>QMWA01000097.1 GCA_003661385.1 Thermoproteota archaeon
AAGCATGGGCTGACACCACCCAAGACCTGGAGCGAGTTCCTAGACCTCCTAGAGAAGCTCAAGAAGATAGAGGGGGTCGAGGCCCCGATAGCTAGCGGCGACGGCGTCGGGTGGCCTCTATCCGACATGGCAGAGGCCTTCATAATAAACAGGGGGAGCCCAGACCTCCAGAACAAGCTCATAGCCGGTGAGATAACGTTCACTGACCCAGCTGTCAGGAAGTGCTTCGAGGAGCTGGCTGACCTGCTGAAGAAGGGGTACTTCAGCGAGCCTGGCGAGTGGACTGCTCAGATAGACAAGCTCTGGGAGGGCAAGTACGGGATCTACTTCATGGGCTGCTGGATGACTGTCATGCCGCAGGTCAAGGACGTAAACGACCTAGGGTTCTTCCCGTTCCCGGAGGCTAAGGGCGTTGTAGCAGGTGGAGACTGGGTTGTCATACCCAAGTACACAGAGCACCTAAAGGAGGCTAAGATGCTGCTCAAGTTCCTAGCGGGCGCTGAGGCTCAGGAGATAATGGTGAGGCAGGGAGGCTTCCTAGCCACCAACTTCGATGTCCCAGCTGAAGCCTACAAGCCAGCTGACAAGGCTGTAGTAGACTTCATGAAGACAGTGAGCGTAGTAGCTGACCTAGATGACGCCATAGGTGGGGAGTTCCAGCTGAAGTTCTGGGACCAGCTCAAGCTGCTCTGGGTGGAGCCAGAGGCCCTGGACGACGTGCTCAAGACCATCTCCGAGGCTCAGATGGCGACCTTGAAGGGAGGCTAGCGCGGGGAGATCTTGAGGCGCCACAGAACCCCCCTCCTGTTTTTGGCCCCTGCTCTAGCCATGCTCCTGCTCTTCGTGATATACCCCTTCGTGTACACGGTCTGTGGGAGCTTCCTCAAGTGGAAAGGCAGGTCTATAGTGGGGGTAGCTGGAGTGAGCAACTACCAGAGGGTCCTAGGCAGCAGCGACATCCTGAATGTGAGGAGGCTGCTGAAGCTCAAGGGGCCCCCACTAGGCGCCTTAGTCCACAACCTGCTGTGGATCTTGATCCAGGTCCCGCTCTCCACGGCCCTAGGCCTCCTGCTAGCCGTCCTGCTGAGAGATGTGAAGGGAGGTGTCGTGATCAAGTCAGTCATCTTCCTTGGGATGGTCATCCCGATGGTGGTTGGTGGGATACTGCTACGCTTCATCTATGACGCCCACGCTGGCGTGGTGAATGCTGTGATCAGGCTTATAGGCCTCGGGAAGTACGCTAAGACCTGGACAGCCCACCCAGACACAGCACTATACTCCCTGATAGTCGGGTCAGTTTGGATCTGGACCGGCTTCAGCATGGTGCTGTACTCAGCTGGCTTGGAGAGCATCCCTAAGGAGATATTTGAGGCTGCTAGGATAGATGGAGCATCAGGCTTCAGGATATTCTGGCATATAACAGTCCCTATGCTCAGGCCGATAACCATAGTCGTGCTCACCATGAGCGTCCTGTGGGCTCTGAAGGTCTTCGACATAGTCTTCGTTGCTACACGCGGAGGCCCAGGTGGAGCCTCATCGGTACTCGCCTTGGAGATGTACTTCAGAGCCTTCTACCACATGCCTCCAGACTACGGTGCAGCAATGGCTATAGTGACCATACTCACCTTAATGACCCTGGGCTTCGCAGTCTACGTGTTCAGGCTGGTGGTGAAGTAGATGAGCAGGAAGAGGGTCCTGATCCACGTGGTAGCGTGGAGCATAGCCCTCATATGGATAATCCCATACCTCGGGGTCTTCATCGCATCAGTGAGGCCTTATAGCGAGATAGTCGATGGCTGGTGGAACCTACACCCCTTCACCCTGACACTAGACAGCTACTCTGCTGTGTGGAACCACAAGACATACCCTCTGAAGAGGGCTTTCGTGAACTCGATCCTCATAGCCATACCAGCTACGATAATACCGATACTCGTCGCCTCCCTCGCAGCCTACTCGTTTGCGAGGTTCAGCTTCCCAGTTAAGGACATGCTATTCCTGACTATAGTGGCCTTGATGAGCCTTCCTCAGCAGGTCGTCATAATACCAGTGTTCTTCCTGATGAGCGACATGGGGCTGATAAACACGAGGCTGGGGCTCATCCTGCTCCACTCATCATTCGGCCTCCCGTGGATCATCCTGTTCCTCAGGAACTTCTTCATGACGCTCCCAGTGGAGGTGGAGGAGGCTGCTAGGATAGATGGCGCCTCAGACTTCCAAGTCTACTTCAGGATAGTCATGCCGATGTCTCTTCCAGCTCTGGCATCGATTGCAGCCCTCCAGTTCAACTGGGTCTGGAACGACTTCTTCTTCGCGCTGATACTGCTCCTCTCACCTGACAAGTATGTGGTGACCCAGACCATACCGATGTTCATAGGCAGGTATCTCATCTCCTGGGATAAGGTGGCTGCAGCATCCATCTTAGACATGTCTGTCCCACTTGTGGTCTTCGCCTTGCTCCAGAAGTGGTATGTTAAGGGGGTTGTTGGAGGTGTTATAAAGGGCTAGGTGGTGGCTATGGCCAGGGTTGTGGTTAGGAACCTGACCAAGAAGTTTGGGAACGTAACCGCTGTGAACAGGCTGACCCTAGATGTCAGGGACGGGGAGTTCGTGGTGCTGCTGGGGCCGTCAGGCTGCGGGAAGACGACCACGCTGCGGTGCATAGCTGGCTTAGAGGCCCCAGATGAGGGTGAGATATACATAGGGGATAAGCTGGTCAACGAGCTGCCGCCTAAGGACAGGAACATAGCTATGGTGTTCCAGAGCTATGCTCTCTACCCGCATATGAAGGTATACGACAACATAGCGTTCCCTCTGAAGATGAGGAAGTACCCGAAGAGCGAGATCGACAGGAGAGTAAGGGAGGTAGCACGCCTCCTGAAGATAGAGGAGCTGCTAGACCGCAAGCCCAAGCAGCTGAGCGGAGGGCAGCAGCAGAGGGTCGCGCTCGGGAGAGCTCTGGTCAGGGAGCCAGACGTGTTCCTGATGGATGAGCCCTTAAGCAACCTCGACGCTAAGCTCAGGGTCTACATGAGAGCTGAGCTCAAGAGGCTGCAGAGAGAGCTCAAGGTGACCACGATATACGTGACCCACGACCAGGTTGAGGCCATGACCATGGCTGACAGGATAGCTGTCATGAACAACGGAGTCCTCCAGCAGTATGCTGAAGCCTCTGAGATATACAGCAGGCCATCCACGGTGTTTGTAGCAGGGTTCATAGGAAGCCCGCCCATGAACTTCATCGAGTGCACGCTGGTAGAGGAGCAGGGTGAGGCATACCTAGATGCTGGAGCCTTCAGGTACAAGCTGAGCGAGGAGCAGGCGAAGCTCGTGAGAGAGAAGGCGAGCAGCTCAGAGCTCCTCCTAGGCGTGAGGCCTGAGCACATCACCCTACACCTCAAGCCAGTAGAGGAGGGCATTAAGGGCAGAGTATATGTGGTGGAGCCTCTTGGAGCTGAGCTAATCGTCAACGTGAAGATCGGTGAAAGCATACTGAAGGTCAAGACCCCAGTGCACGGCGAGCTCAAGGTAGACCAGGAAGTGTGGGTTTCATTCAACAGAGACAGGGTATATATCTTTGACAAGAGGACTGAGGAGAGCATAATCTGAGCCCACCTGCATGTAAGCAGTATGCTGCAGCTATAGACAGGTAGGAATGCACGTAAACCCAGGTGCTTAGAGGGCAAATAGCTGGCTAAAGCTTCTAAGGCGTCTCAGAGAGCGGTAGCGGTGCTCTACCAGAGGCCCATGAGGGTACAGCAGGCTGCTTCACTTCTCTGGCAGGTGCCCCACAGGAGCACAGAGACCTTGATCACTCAGGTCATGCCATGGTCTACCAGAAGAGCTCAGAGAAGAGTGTGGCAGATTCAGATGTGGAGGCTGCGTGGAACCTCAGCTGCTTTCACGAGCTTCACTTCCCTCCTCAAGTATGCTTGGAGTAAGATGCCTCGTGTGCTACTTTGGGTGCTTGAGCTGAAGCGACTCAGGTGGAGGTCTCTGAGGAGCTTAGAGAACAGGATGTCAAGCTGATGGCTGCTATCGAGGCGCTGAGGCGAGAGCTGGCAAGCGTGGGGAAGCTGCTGAGCTGGCAGGCCCACCTCTACAGGCTTTTTAGAGGAGCTCAGGAGGAAAGGCATATCTGCCCACTACTACGTGAGGGGGCCTTTAAGGGGTGGAGGCCTGAACTGCGTTGAGGCAGCACAAGCTCGTCAGCTGTGATGGCCTTAGGCGGGCAGTACCTTTACGTAAACCTAAACGCTTAAAAGGTAAGCTGGAGCAGTTGAAACCTTAAGGTATCCTCTATGAGCCAACATGAGAGGCCTAAATACGTATACAGTTTTGAGGAAGGAAGTGCTGGGATGAAGAGGCTGCTTGGAGGTAAGGGAGCTAACCTAGCTGAGATGACTAGGATCGGGGTGCCTGTGCCACCTGGGTTCACCCTAACAACCAAGGCCTGCATAGAGTACATGAGGCGTGGCCGAGAGTTCATAGATGAGATATGGCCTGAGGTGCTTAAGCACATAAGGAAGCTTGAGGAGAAGACTGGGAGGAAGTTCGGCGGCGTGGAGAGGCCTCTGCTTGTCTCAGTGAGGTCTGGGGCGCCAGTCAGCATGCCTGGGATGATGGACACAGTGCTGAATGTCGGGCTGAACGATGAGACCGTCAAGGGGCTAGCTAAGCTAGCTGGAGAGAGGTTCGCCTACGACAGCTACAGGAGGCTGCTCTCGATGTACGGGAGCATAGTCATGGGCGTGCCCAGAGAGGAGTTCGAGAGACTGCTGGAGGAGAAGAAGAGGAAGTACGGCGTGAAAGCTGACGCCGAGCTGCCAGCTGAAGCCCTCAGGGAGCTTGTCGAGGAGTACAAGAGGCTGATCAAGGAGAGGACTGGGAGGGAGTTCCCTCAGGACCCGCTTGAGCAGGTCAAGATGGCAGTTGAGGCTGTATTCAGGTCCTGGAATGGGAGGAGAGCTGTGAAGTACAGGAGGATCCACGGGATCCCAGACGACTTGGGGACAGCAGTGAACATAGTCGCCATGGTGTTCGGGAACATGGGCTGGGACTCTGGCACTGGAGTGGCGTTCACAAGGAACCCTGCTACAGGAGAGAACAGGGTGTATGGGGAGTACCTGCCCAACGCTCAGGGAGAGGATGTCGTAGCTGGGATAAGGACGCCGATGCACATAGATGAGCTCGGGAGAAGACACCCGGAGCTATACAAGCAGCTGATCGACGTATGCAGGAGGCTAGAGAGGCACTACAGGGACATGCAGGACATAGAGTTCACAGTAGAGCAGGGGAGGCTCTGGATCCTGCAGACCAGGACAGGGAAGAGGACCCCCCTGGCTGCTGTCAAGATGGCTGTTGACATGGCTGAGGAGGGGCTGATAACCAGGGAGGAAGCAGTCCTCAGGGTCTCACCAGAGGATGTCGAGAAGCTGCTACACAAGCAAGTAGACCCTAGTGCCAGGAAGGAGCCCGTAGCCAAGGGGCTCCCTGCCTCACCTGGAGCAGCAGTAGGCAAGGTCGTCTTCGACTCAGATGAAGCAGAGGAGCTGGGTAAGCGTGAGCCCGTGATCCTAGTGAGGCCAGAGACCACACCTGAGGACGTAGGCGGGATGGCTGCCTCACAGGGCATACTCACAGCTAGGGGAGGGATGACAAGCCACGCTGCGGTCGTAGCTAGAGGGATGGGCAAGCCCTGCATAGTAGGCTGCGAGGCCATCAAAATAGACCTCGAGAAGGAGGAGTTCAGGGTAGGAGACCTCGTGGTCAAGAAGGGGGACTGGATAACCATAGACGGCTCCACCGGGGAGGTTATGGCAGGCAAGCTCCCCCTGGTAGAGCCTAAGCCGACAGCTGAGCTCGAGAAGCTGCTCAAGTGGGCTGATGAGATCAGGGATCTAGGCGTTTACGCGAACGCGGACCTCCCAGCTGACATAGCTAAGGCGATCGAGCTGGGAGCTGAGGGCATTGGGCTAGCTAGAACAGAGCACATGTTCCTCGGAGACAGGCTGCCGATATTTCAGAGGGTGATCCTAGCTGAAACAGAGGAGGAGAGGAGGAGGATACTGATGGAGGAGCTCATGCCACTCCAGAAGGAGGACTTCAAGGAGATACTCAGGATAGCAGACGGCAAGAAGACGATAATAAGGCTGCTCGACCCGCCACTACACGAGTTCCTCCCAAACATAAGAGAGCTCCTAGCTGAGGTCGCTAAGCTGGAAGCCCAGGGCGTAAGGGGAGAGGAGCTGGAGGAGAAGAGGAGGCTGCTCAAGAAGGTCGAGGACCTCTACGAGTTCAACCCCATGCTAGGCTTCAGAGTGTGTAGGCTAGGCGTAGTCTACCCCGAGATATACGAGGCCCAGATCAGAGCTATACTGGAAGCTGCAGCTGAGCTCAGGAAGCAGGGGCTGAACCCCAGGCCAGCCATAATGATACCAGGGGTAATCCACAGGAGGGAGCTAGAGGAGCTCAGGAAGCTGGTTGAGAAGGTGGCAGAGGAGGTCTTCGAGAGAGAAGGCGTCGAAGTAGACTACGAGTATGGCACGATGATAGAGATGCCCAGAGCAGCCCTGACAGCAGACGAGCTAGCTGAGGTAGTAGACTTCTTCTCCTTCGGGACAAACGACCTAACCCAGACTGTGCTCGGGATGAGCAGAGACGACGCCGAGAGAAGGTTCCTACACGTCTACATCGAGAAAGGCATCCTACCAGAGAACCCATTCAAGACGCTAGACATCAAGGGAGTAGGGCAGCTCATGAAGATGGCAGTAGAGAAGAGCAAGAGGGTGAAGCCAACCCTAGAGATAGGCATATGCGGAGAGCA
>QMWA01000098.1 GCA_003661385.1 Thermoproteota archaeon
CGATAAGCTCACCCTCAATATCGTAGTCAGTGCACACGACTACACGCCTACTCCTCCTATAAAGCTCCATGATTGCCCTGATGTACTTTGGGGCATCCTTAACTCCAGTGACAGGCCTCCACTCCATCCTGTACACTGGGTACCCGCGGTCTGGGGAGTAAACCTCATACAGGTGGCCTCTAGCTGGGACAGCAACACACTTGAGGCCATCGACCTCAAACTCAAAAACCCCAATGCCATGAACCCTCCTCCTGGAGACCCCTCCATCAGCTAAAGCCCTAGCTATCCTCTCAGCCTGCTTGCCCTTTTCAGCAAGAAACATCACATCATACCGCAGCCCAGATGCCAACACTTAAAAGCCACCCACCCAACAAACTAATGGCGATGATGTAGGCGAACATCTCTTGACTCCAGGATGATAGACCCAGCTCAACCTGAGCCATTCTGGCTATTAATGTGTTTCCATACTAAGTGAAGCCAGAATGGAGCTTAAAGTTCGCATGAAGCCTGTATACTTCTCTAAATCCCAAAAGCCAGGCTTACGCTGCGCCCCTCATGCCAACAGGTGGTAAATGCTCTGTGTAAAGTAGCCTCAGCTGCTCCAGCATGTTGATGCTGCTACAATTCGTGATGTGCCTTCTTTAACTACCTGACCCCAGGGTGTTGGGGTCTAGTGTGGAGTCTGAGTGCTCTAGGAGGGAGCGCTTGCTGATGCTTCTGCTGTCCAGTGACAGCCCCCTCACCCCCAGGGAGATAGCTGAGGAGCTTGACCTGAGCGAGAGGGATGTCTACAGGGATATTGAGCATGTTGCTAGGAGCTTGAGGGCTAGATCAGGAGGGTCTATGTGGGTTGAGGTCCTGCCTCCGCAGTGCTTGTCCTGCGGCTTTGTCTTCTCGAGGAGGCCTTGGGCTAGGAAGAGCAGGTGTCCTCGATGTAAGAGCACACATATCTCTCCACCTAGGATTAGGGTTGGGAGGCGGTAGGTTGCCTGAACTGCTGGCTATGCTTGTAGCTGGAGTCGTGCAGGGTATCCTGGAGTGGCTTCCAGTCAGCAGCGAGGGATTCGTTGCAGCTGCCCTGCTATACTTCGGCTGTAGTCCACGCGTCTCTGTTGACTTGGCGCTACTAGCCCATGGTGGCACGATGGCTGCTGCAGCACTGTACTTTAGGAGGGAGCTAGCTCAAGGCTTGAGGAGCTCTAGCTTGAGAAGAGGCATTGTACCCTTCCTAGCTTCCTCCACGGCTTTCACCGCTGCAGCAGGCCTCCCACTTTACAGGTTTGTCACGTCACTTGACAGCAGAGCTATGACTGCTCTGCTAGGGATCTCTCTACTAGCTACTGGCTTGCTAGCTAGAGTCAGGTGGGTGAGGGGCTCTAAAGTGGTTGAGGACTTGACTCTACTTGATGGTGTGGTAGCTGGCTTAGCTCAGGGTGCTGCTGTGATCCCTGGTATAAGCAGGAGCGGATCCACCATCCTAGCGCTGATGCTGCTCGGCTTGCCTCCAAGTGAGGCTGTTAAGGCCTCCTTTATCATGTCGATACCAGCTTCAGCTGGAGCTGTGCTGCTAGCTTGGCCAGCTGACAGCCTGCTGCCTGTAGCTGTCATGGTCGCGTGCTCGCTGGCTGCTGGCCTGCTTTCCATAGGGCTTATCTCTAGGGCAGCTAGCTCTGCTCCCTCAGCTTTCCCAGTGGCTTTAGGCGTGATATGCCTGCTGTCTTTACTGGCCCCAAGCCCCCCTTGACCCCGTCTTCTCCACTGTTATGCCGTCTACGCTCCTGAGGCTGCAGGAGGACTCCTCTAAGAGCTTCTTTATCTCCTCTCTGTCGAGGTTCATGCCCTCCAGCGTTATCCTGGTCGTCTCAGTTGCTATGTCCCTCTCCAGGATGTCTATCTGGATCCTCTCTACTCCAGTTGCCTGGAGCAGGTTCTCTGCTAGCATCTCAACTGGCAGTGTGTTCGGCTTCAGCACGTCCAAGACGAGCCTAACTACTACAGGTTTACCCCGACTCAATCGGAGCCCTCACCTGTGCCTACCATAGCTTGAGTTATAACCTTTGCTCCAGCTTCATGAGCCCATCTCTGACTATGTCAGCGTGATCGAAGGCCATTTTGCTAGGTGGCTCCCTGAACCACCTTAGCTCAGGTGCCTCTTCTGTTTCTGTCTGAGCTCCGCCAGCTACCTCAGCCAGGAAGGCTATGCTTACGACATGGTACCTGGGGTCTCTGTCTGGCTTGGAGTATACTCCTATTATCTCCTTGAGGCGGACCTTCAGCCCTGTTTCCTCCTCAGCCTCTCTAGCTGCAGCCTCCTCTACTGTCTCACCATACTTCACATGTCCTCCAGGTAGGGCCCAGTAGCCCCTGTATGGCGGCTTGCCCCTCCTTATCAGCAGGAACTCCCTGCCTCGGCAGATCATCACGTCGACTGCCAGGACTGGGGTGTAGAGGCTCCTCAACCCTCCACCTCCAGCACAGCTGGATCTGTCTGGAGGAGCTCAAGCCCAGTCTCAGGGTCTGGAGCTCTCACCAGCTCAGCTCTTTCAGCCTCGACTATCACAAGCTCGCCTGTCCCCCTAACTCTGCTTCCGGGCATCAGGTGGCCTACTACGACCTTGCCCCAGTTTCCTGCTGCAATGTGGGCGTGTACGGCTACCTCCCCACTAAGCTTTCTTGAGATGGTTCCAGTGCAGGATACGACCTCCATGAACTCCTCGAACACCCTCGTCTCATACTGGCCTCCTCCCCTGTAGACACCGACTACAAGCCTATCTACTCCTCCTATCAAGCTGAATGTAGCTGCCCTCACGTTGTGGCTTTCAGCAACCCTCTTTATCTCCTCAAGTATGTCGCTTCCCTCCTTAAGCCTGTGGAATATAAGCCTAGGGCTTAAGCCTACTATAGGGCTCAACTAGGTCACCGGCTTCCCCACCCCTCAGCTTTTAAATCCTCTTGCCCTCATCTAGCTACAGTTGGGTGTCACCTTGAAGCTTTCTCCATTCAAGAGGGGCCCACTCTGCACTTGCCCACCGAAGTACAACCTCAACACCTACGCTGGGAGGTGCAGACATGGCTGCGTATACTGCTATGCAGTCAAGTTTCCAGCTTTCAGAGGGGAGCTCAAGCCTAGGCTCTCCCTGATACCCCACCTAGATAAGCTCGCCAGAACCAGGCCTAAGATGACTGTCATGCTATCAGATGCAACAGACCCCTATCAGCCAGCTGAAAGAGAGTACTGCATAACCAGGAGAGCTATAGCTAAGCTCAGTGAAGCAGGCTTCCCTCTGCTGGTGGTCACGAAATCCCACCTGGTAGCCAGAGACGTGGACATACTCAGGAGATCCAGGTGCGTTGTCTCCATGACAGTCACTATGCTCGACAGGAGGAAGTCGATGGTCATAGAGCCCAAAGCTCCCCCACCTGAGCTCAGGATCAGAGCCTTAAGCGTCTTGAGTGAAGCCGGGGTCCCAACCGCAGCGAGAATAGACCCCATAATCCCTGGGGTAAATGACAGCCCAGAGGGGCTCAGGAGGCTCGTGATAAGGCTCTACGACGCTGGAGTCCAGCACATAACGGCCTCAACTCTGAAGCCCGTCAGGGGTTTCTTCCAGAAAATCAAGCACATCCCCTGGCTATACGAGAGGCTAGCCAGAGAGTACCAGGATGCAATGCAGATAGCAGGCTACAGCTACCTCCCTGAGAAGAGGAGGAGAGAGCTTCTAGCTCCAGTCAGGGAGGCAGCAGAGGACATGGGGCTGACGTTCGCGGTATGCAGGGAGGGCTTCAGCTGGAACACCGCCTCATGTGACGGCTCACACCTAGCTACCGGGGGCTCTCAGCTCAGGGTATAGGCTCTCTGACAAGCTTGAACACCACAGTTCCACCACAGGTCCTAGGCGGCCCTGGATCAGGGCACTGAACCCACCCGACATCAGGCTGCTCTCCTATCCCCAAGTCCACTGCACTCACCCCCTTTATGAAAGCTGATAGGAGTGTGAGCATAGCTGAGAGGGCATGCATGCACACTCTACTGGACTCCCTAGAGGATATGTAGAACCTCTCGAACACTATGCTGTCTCCAGGCTTGTAAATAGGGCACTTTCCTCTAACCTCCTCTACCACAGCTCTAACCCTATACAACCTAGACCACCACAGCTGAGTCTAGATCAAGGCCTCTCCAGACAACCTTAAATCCAGCTAGCCTAAGAACCTCCAGGTGGTGCTTCCTCTCGACTCCAAGCCTCAAGAGGGCCTCAGAGGCCTCCTTGAACGTTCTCGACCCGGACACCTCGGCTGAGGCCTCAGCTATGAGCTTCCTGCTGACGAGCAGCCCACCTGAGAGCACATAGCCCTCTGGCGTCCTCTTCTTCAGAAGCCTCTCCAGCTGCCTCGGTGAGGCTCCCAGCCTCTTAGCCAGCTCAGCTACCTCGACTACAGGCTCCTTCAGCTCTAGCTCCCTCAGCTTCCTGCACAGTATCTCAGAGATGTCCCCCCAGGCCCTCTCCTCCAGCTCAGAGAGCCACTTAGCAACCTCGGATGCCGGTATCTTGCCCTCGTAGTACACCACTCTATGGGGGAGCTTCTCAAGCCTGCTGCACGCAAGCTGCTTGTCAGCTAAGATGAGGATAGGGGCTCTGGCTTCAGCCAGCTTCTTAACCTTCCTAGAGAGGTACTCTGGGGTCCAGTATCCCACTATCTCGACATAGGCCTTCAAGGGCCCCTTGGTGAGGCAGAAGTCAGGTAGGATCAGCGTCCTCCCAGCAAGTATGGCTTCCTCCTCTCTTCTGACGCTCCACCCTCCAACCCCCTTCATGAGGGAGGCGAACTCCTCCTCAACGGCGCTGTCATACTCTGGCTCAGGCGGAGGGGCTTCTGGGAACAGCACCCTCTCAGCATCAGAGACCACTAGAGGCAGAGCTTCCTTCCTGCCAGCTCTCAGGACCGTTGCCCTAATAGCCCAGCTGCTCATTGAGACTACATGTGGTACTAGCTTAGCCAAGGCTGTACCATAGCGTGTAGTCATCTTCAGCAGGCTAGCAGGCCCATCCACTATGAGCTTCACTCTGTCAGCCTTCTCAGCCGTGTACATCAAGCCGAGCCTCTTCACTGCTCTAAGGAGCTGCTTAAGCTCCCACCCTGGAGCCCTGGTCTCCACGCTCATCCTCAGCGCTTTGAAGAGGGCTGTCTGGAGGAGAGATAGGTTGTACTCCCTGAGGAGTTCTCTCTCATCTACTTCGCTGAACTCCTCTACAAGCATCTCGCCTTCGCTGTCACACCACAGCGTGTGCTCTAGCTCCTCTGCTGTCATGCTAAGCCTCTTTGCTGCAGCCTCTATCACAGCCTTCCTCTCCTCAGCTGTAGACGTGAAGCCGCCTGCGATCTCGGTGCAGAGAGCGAACACTATGGACCTGGCTTTAGCGGGGTCTACTCTAGTAGGTCTCCTAGCTACCCTACACCTCCTCTCCAACAGAGTAGCTAAACCCCTGACTAGCTTGTAGTCTACGCCAAGAACCTCATAGCACCTCTCAATGTCCTCTATCCTGGAGTAGAGCTCGCCAAGCGTCCTTCCAACGCACTCCCTGAACACGGATATGAGCTCTCTAGCCAACTCAAGCTCAGTCCCGCTGCCATATGCCCACAGCACCCTAAGCCTGCCACCTGAGGCTCGTGCTCTGAGCAGCTGAGATGGGAGCATCACACCTCCCTCAGCGCTCTCCTCCTTCTGCTTGAGACCCTAGTCTCAACAGTCCCCTTAGACACTATCTCATAGAGGAGAGCGACCTTGACTCCACTCTTCCTCAAGACTCTCCCAAGCCTCTGGATGAACTCTCTTCTGCTCCCGCTTCCACCAACTATGACAGCCACCCTGGCATCTGGCACGTCAACTCCCTCATCCAGCACCTTGGACGTCACTATCTTCGTGTACCTGCCCTCCTTGAAGCCGCTGAGCAGCTCCTCTCTCTCCTCCCTCCTAGTCCTGTGTGTTATCAGAGGGATCAGGAGCTCTCTGCTTATGAGCTCAGCCATCTCATTGTACTCAGTGAATATCAGGACCTTGTCCTGCCTATGTGCCTCCAGGATCTCCTTCAAGGCCTCTATCTTAGCCCTGGAGTTCAAGGCTATCTTCCTAGCCTCATTCCATGCCAGCAGCGCTCTCCTAGCTGGGAGGCTCACCCCGCTCCTCATTATGAGCTTCCTGAAGTCGTCTATGTCTCTTATCCTGAGGCCAGCTTTCTCCAGGTACGACTTGTACTCTCTCATGCACTTCTCGTACTCCAGCTTCTCCTCCTCTGTGAGCTTAACAGGCACCCTCACAACCTCAAACTCGGCTAAGTGCTTTCCAGCAAGCTCTCCTGGCCCCATCCTGAAGACTATCCCCCCTATCAGGCTGAAGAGCAGGATGTGCCTACCATCCTCTCTCTCGAATGTAGCTGTCAGCCCAAGCCTATATGGCGCAGCTAGCATCTCACCTATCTGAGAGTACCCTTCTGCAGCTAGGTGATGGCACTCGTCGAACACAGCTAGCTCAAACCTGTCTCCAAGCTCCTCAGCCCTAAGGTAGGCTGAATCGTATGTCGAGACGGTTATGCCGCGTAGCTCATGCCTACCGCCGCCGAGAGCTCCAGCCTCAATGCCAAGCAGCCTGCTGATCATGCTCCTCCACTGGTCAAGCAGGGGGAGAGTAGGGACAACCACCAGGGTGGGCTTACAGAGCCTCCTAATGACCTCAGCTGCGATCACAGTCTTACCTGAGCCAGGCGGCAGGACCACAACCCCACGGCCACCAGCCTTAAACCAGGCTTCAACAGCCCTCTCC
>QMWA01000099.1 GCA_003661385.1 Thermoproteota archaeon
CTTACCCTTAATTGTGGGGCTGGTAGTTTACATGCAGGATGCTTAAATCCCCACATGGAGTAGAGTAAGCTGATCTCATGTGTAGTGGTCCTTAGGCTAGCTGAGCTGCCGACTATGTGACTGCCTGGAAGGCTAGCTTATCTGAAAGGCTTTACGAGCCTGCTAGGTGCATTGAGCTATAGGCTTAGCAGCCGAGTTTCCTGCTGGTGAAGGCGCTCTCAGGCTGGTTTAGCTTATAGCCTTGGAAGCTGCTGTCAGAGCTCTCTTGGATGCCAGCTTGGTTTATGTAGGTGGCAGCTATTGCGGAGTGCTCACTATAGTTGGATGAGGTGTTCAGGGGATAGTCTAGGCTACAGCTGATTAGTGGTGTTTGCTGAGCTAGCTGGATGTGAAGCTGCCTGAAGCTTTAGCCGGTGGAGCCTGATGCACTAGCTGCTAGGCTTATGGCGGGCTCTGATGGGTTTGTGGGAGCTGCCTTCCCAGCTGTAGTTTTAGTCTTGCTGGGGGAGTGCTGCCTAAGCTTGGTTTGGTTCAGCTGGCCAGCTCCTTTAAGGCTTTTAGATGGTGGCTGCATGGGCTGCATGCAGCTTGAGCTCTGGTGGAAGCTGTATGGTGTGTGGCTGGCTTCTTGAGCTGTGTAGTGGGCTCATACGCCATCCTAGGGTGGGTGCGGTAGCTGTGTTTGGTTCAGCTACGAGGCCGGAGGACTATGTTAGGGGTGTGAGTGATGTGGATGTGCTTGTGGTCAGCTGGGTGAAGCTGAGCTTTAGGGAGAGGCTTAGGCTAGAGGGGGAGTGTAGGTGTAGCTTGGTTCAGCTTACACCAGGGGAGCTAGGTGATGTCTTTGAGCTGGGGCATCCCTTGGCTTTCCTCTTGTATAGGGATAGCCTCGTGCTATATGATAGTGGTGTCTTGAAGAGGGCTATAAGGGAGCCTGAGGTTACAGAGTACACGCTGGAGGTTCTTAAGAGGAGTGCTGTGGTAGCTTACTGCCTCAGCTTAGAGAGGTACTTTCATGGTGAGTACGTGAGGGCTGTTAGCCACAGCTACCATGCTTTAAGGCATGCTGTGAGGTGGCTTTCCCTGAGGATGGGGCTAGGCTTCCCTGCATCTGATAGGGAGGTTGCTGACGCAGCCCATGAGGCTAGGAGCACCTTCCTGATGCTCAGGCAGCTGAGGAGGAGGAAGGTGTCTAGAGGTGAGTGTAAGCTAGCATTGGATGCAGCATCCTCTGCGATAGAAGAGCTGACTGGAGGGAGGCTGCCTAGGGTAGGTGAAGTGGAGCATGCTATATGCAGCCTCAGCCAGCCTGAGCTCAGCTACATACATCTCAGTGGCATAAGGGAAATTAGGGCAGTATTCTACACCAGGGAGGGAATAGTACACTTGGTCTTCGAGTACAGCATGTAGGCTTCAGGGCTATAGCACCCGGGGCTTGTGGCCTGCGCTATGCTTAGGTATTGGTGGGACATATCTGTGAATTAGTGGATATTGAGTGTTGTGGTGGTCGATAGCGAGTATAGGATCCACCTTGGGAGGGAGATTAGAGCTAAGGTTGGGGTTGAGAAGGGTGATAGGCTCCTAGCTATACCGTTTAAGGGAGGTTTAATCCTGGTGCTTATCGGAGGGAGGAAGTTCAGTGGACGCCTGGATGGCTTCAGCTTCAGGGAGGAGGAGCATGAGGCTTCTAAGCTCCTATTTGGTGGAGGAGATGCCTGTTCTTGACACTGCCGTGCTGTTTGCTGCAGCTGACAGCATGGATCCAAGGCACAGCAGGGCTTTAAGGTACATGGATAAGCTCTCTGAGGAGGACTATGTGCCATCATGCTTCGCTTAATCGAGTTCGATGTAGTCTTAAAGAGCAGAGGGTATAGCTCTCAGGAGAGAATGGAGGAGCTAGCTCTCCTCTAGGCAGACTACCCTCATATGAGGTGAATAAGGTGAAGCCTACAACACTCTATCTGCCGGCTGAGCTCGAGCTAGAGTACAGGCTAGACTACTTTAATGCAGGGGTTGCAGCTGAAGCTCTAGAATGCGATGGAGTAGCAGTCTCTACAGACAAGGCTTTTGACGCAGTCAGGGGCTTAAGGAGAGTGTGGTAGAGTACGCCAGGTAAGAGCTTAGATTAGCTTGTCAGCAGGCTGGATAGCTGCACTAACCTGTGGGGCGCTGTGCTGTATCTGCATCATGTATCTGGATGCTACTATCTCTGGGGTCTTCTTAGCTGTATTCGCAGTCGAGGTATGCTTAGCTGAAGCTTAAATAGCCTGCTGCTTGGAGGCATGAGGGCTTCATGGATCTGTCTGCTCTGTTGAAGGGTATAGAGGAGAACGCTAGGAGGAGTGGGAACCCGCTTGGGCTAAAGGGTGTCATCGGGAGGTGGGCTAAGGGGCTTGATCTCCCTGGGAAAGGGAGGTATGTGATCTACTCCGGTGGGCTCTACGACCTCGCTAGGTACATCAAGCTGTCCTCTAGGCTTCTTGGTGTAGCTGAGTCTCTTAAGGTGGGTAAGGCCGCTCTCAGGGCTGGCAGGCTGGGCTCTAGCCTGCTGAAGGCTGCTGCCAGGGGGAGGGGGCTGGAGGCTGCTGCTAGAGGCGTGGTGAGGGCTCTCCAGAAGTGTGGTGTCGACTTAGCTTATGCTGGCGACAGCTACTGTGGAGTGCTCTACTATGACCTCGGGCTGGATGAGCTTTTCGAGGAGCAGGCTAAGGCCACAGCCAGGATGCTAGCTAGCTCAGGTGCTAGCGTGGTTGTGGCATTGGATCCGCATACAGCCTATGCCCTGAGGGAGCTGTACCCTAAGTTCATTGAGTGGAGCATGGAGGTGAAGCACTACGTTGAGCTCCTCTATGAGCTCGGGTACTCTCCTGGTGTTAAGGCAGGTGGGAGTGTGGTGCTTCATGATGCCTGCTATATGGCCAGGTTCCTCAAGCTCGTTGAGGAGCCTAGGTGGCTTCTCGAGTCGCTGGGCTATGAGGTCCTGGAGCCTGAGTGCAGCAGGGAGCTGACAGGCTGCTGCGGTGGCCCAATTGAGGCAGTGCTCCCTGGGCTTTCGAGGGAGGTTGCTGCTGAGAGGGCTGTGGAGCTTGCCTTAAGCGACAGTGTGGTGGTTGAGTGCCCTATATGCTGGAGCGCCCTCTCAGAGCAGGCTGGTAAGCTCAAGCTCAAGGTAGCTGAGCTGGGTGAGCTCCTGGAGGCGGGAGCTTGAAGTTCAGTGAGGTAAGCTCCCTCTTAGCTAAGGCCTCTAGAGACAGGGTGCTCAGGACTGGGCTGGCCAGGTCTATTAAGAGCTACATGGGGAAGAGGAGGTTTGCTGAGGAGGCCTCTGAGCTGGCAAGCAGGGTCAGAGAGGCTAAGGAGGAGGCCATACCCAGGCTTAAGGAGCTAGCTAAGCAGGCAGCTGACTCAATAGAGGACAATGGTGGGGTAGCTTACATCGCTAGGACAGCTGAGGAAGCTAGGAGGATAGCTGGGGAGCTGGTTGGCAGCGGGAAGCTTGTAGTCAAGGCCAAGAGCATGACTACAGAGGAAGTGGAGCTGAGGGAGCACCTTGAGAGGCTTGGGAACGAGGTGTGGGAGACTGACTTAGGTGAGTTCATAATCCAGCTCCTAGGCTCTAAGCCAATGCACTTCACCTCCCCTGCCATCCACGTGACTAGAGAGGAGGTAGCTGAGCTCTTCAGGAGGAAGCTCAACGCTAAAGTCGGAGACAGCATACCTGAGCTAGCTAAGGCAGCTAGGGAGTTCCTTAGAGAGAAGTTCCTGAGAGCTGATGTCGGTGTGACTGGAGCTAACGCCATAGCAGCTGACTCAGGCATGATATTCACCCTGGAGAACGAGGCCAACGTCAGACTGGCCTCAGCCCTCCCAGAGAAGCACATAGTGGTAGCTGGAGTCGAGAAGGTGTACAGAACCTCCATTGAAGCATGGATGGCAGTTGAGGTCACAATGAGGTATGCAGGCTACAAGTCCACATCATATGTGAATGTAGTAGCTTCACCAAGCAAGACAGGAGACATAGAGAAGACCGTCGTATATGGGGCACATGGCCCCAGAGAGCTACATGTCATCTTAGTGGACAACGGGAGGTACAAAGCCTCAGAAGACCCCGTGCTCAAAGAAGCCCTATACTGCCTGAGGTGCGGAGCATGCCAGTACATGTGCCCAGTATTCAAGATAACAGGAGGATACTGGGGAGGCAAGGTGTATGTCGGTGGAATAGGCGTGATATGGACAGCCATAACAGGAAGCATAGAGGAGGCAATGCTACACTCCTACGCCTGCCTCCTCTGCGGGAGATGCATCGAAGCCTGCCCACTCAAAATAGACCAGCCAAAGATGATAAGAGAACTCAGGAGAAGGCGGCTATCCTCCCTAAAGGCAAGATAACCATGGTAAGCTTAAGGCTACCTTCTTAGAGCACCTAGAATCAGCCACTCGCTCAAAGAAGCCTCCCTTCGTTAGAATTCACCCCAATACCCCCATAGAGGAGATCTTGAGGGGTGACATCAGTACTGCTGGAGCAAACACTGTATAGCCGGCTCAGGTATGGTATTTTGCTAGAGAAAAGGCCAGCGCTCTGTTTCTGTTAGCTTAACGCCTGAAGCTAAGGCTCAGACTAGCTGAGACAAGCTCCTAGAAGAGCCTTCTCCCATGCTATATGCTTTAAGCAGAGGTGATAGAGCACCTTAGGATGGGAGCTTGACTGTAGCTGTGTCAGCTGGGAGGGGTAGGAGGGGGAATATAGCTAGGTGCCTTGAGCTAGTTAGAGATGAGGTTGAGGAGAGGCTGCTTAAGGCTGGCAGGGTGCTGGTTAAGCCTAACATGGTCACTGTTAGGAGGCAGCTGGCTGCAACCCATAGGGATGCTCTGGATGCTGTGCTTGAGTTCCTCAAGAGCATAGGGGACCTGGAGATCCTGGTCGGGGAGATACCTGCAATAGGGTCAGCTGAGGAGGGGTATAGGAATTACGGGTACCATGAGGTCTGTGAGAAGCATGGAGCCAAGCTGGTGGATCCATCAGGGGAGTGGGTTGAGGTCAGGGTCTTCGACAGCAGCCTCAAGGAGCTTAGGGTGAAGGCCTCTAAGCTTATGCTTGAGACCCCAGTGGTTTCAGTTGCTCCAGCTAAAACCCATGATACAGTGCTAGTCACACTTAGCTTGAAGAATGTGGCAGTGGGAATGCTGCTTAAGGGGGAGAAGCAGAAGATACATCAGGGGTATAAGGCGATAAACCTCTCGATATTCAGGCTCTCTAGGCTAGCTGACATCGTGCTAGCTGTGGTAGACGGCTACGAGGCTATGGAAGGCGAGGGCCCTGTCTCAGGTGACCCAGTCAAGTGGGATGTGTGCATAGCAAGTACTTCAGCAGCTCAAGCAGACAGCACAGCAGCCTGGATGATGGGAGTAAACCCAAGGCAAGTAGGCTACCTAAGCTACTACGAGGAGCTAGGCCTAGAAACCCTCTACCCCATGGTAGAACTCAAGGGAGATCCACCAGAAGAGCACAGAAGGCAATTCAAGCTCCACTCAACACACATAAAGCAGCTAAGTTGGATGCTCACAGGAAGGGAGGTTGAGAAAGCTAAGCCGCTGCTCTTGGATAAAGTACCATAAAGCTAGCTGCATCTTTAGATGAGCATTTTATGGCCAGCTGTCAGGGTGAGCTAGGTACCCTGAGAGAAAGGCGCTTAGACAGTGGCAAAATTTAAATCCTCGCCTAGCCTCGTCATAATGGTGTATATTTTGTCCATCACCCTGGTGCTACCTAGAGAGCATCTAGTGCTTTAGCTGAGAGAGCCAGAGTCGAGGGGGTGAGCATAGAGGAGCTTGCTGCTGAGTTACTTCTCGAGAAGCTTGAGGCTGCTGACCCTGATGCTAAAGCTGAGCTTCATCTAAAGCTCTGCGAGAGATACTTGAGCGAAGCTGAAGCCTACCTCTCTAAAGGAGATTATGTTCAAGCATCTGAGAAAGCTTGGGGGGCAGCCTCTCAAGCTGTTAAAGCTATAGCAGCTAAGAGAGGAGCTATATTAAGGAGCCACAGAGATCTATGGAAGTTCATTACAGAACTCAGCAAAGAGCGCAGAGAGTGGAAACTAATTGAGATGTTTCACATAGCGAACAGCCTCCATGTGAACTTCTATGAGAACTGGCTTACAGCTGAGGCTGTAGAAAGAGGTATAGGTGCTGTTAAGCTGTTTGTCAAGAAGCTGATTAAGCTCTTAGAGCAAACAGCCGAAACCTAGTCACAATTCCTGCTCCAGAGAAATTGCTTGCCCAGCTTCAGGACTGAAGCCAAACCGTGTACCTCACTCTACTGAACTTGAACCCTAGCAATGAGATAGAAACTTGCATCCTGAGATAATTTCATGAACACCACAGGAATTATGTTCTAAAGGTTAAGGCCGAGCCTAAAGCAGTTAAGAAGCTTCTCTCCACCTCTTAATCCGCGCCATGGCTACTAGACCTGAGCTTCAGCTCCAATCTTTGAAAAAACTTAGCTTAAGTGAGCTTTGAAGTAGCGTATATTCCTACTGGTTTGCGCGCACTCCATGAGAGCAGCTTACAGTTATATTCACTCCTTTACGTTACTGCATGAGGCTGGTGGAGCTCATGAAGTGATGCAGCTGGAGCGCGCGCATGTTAAGC
>QMWA01000100.1 GCA_003661385.1 Thermoproteota archaeon
CTCTAGCGCTTTCCTGGCAGCCTTCCTGTATGCTTCTACTATGAGTGTCGGGTGGATTTCTAGGTCTATTAGCTCCTCAGCCGCTTTAAGAAGTTCTCCGGTCAAGATGACTGATGTTGTTGTGCCATCTCCAGCCTCTTGGTCTGTTGCCTTAGCTACCTCGACCATCATCTTTGCTATGGGGTGCTCGACTTCGATTTCCTTCATGACAGTAGCTCCATCTCCTGTGACGACCACATCGCCGAAGGAGTCCACTAGCATCTTCATCATGGACTTTGGACCTAGTGTTGTTCGCACAGCATCTGCCACGGCTTTCGCCACGGATATGTTTGTCCTCAGGGCTTCTCTACCTCTAACCCTAGTGGTGCCCTCCTTCAAGATTAAGACAGGTATTCCTTGTCCTGACATCATTCAAACCACCCTATAGCTTTGGTATGAGCATCATGGCAGCACTCAACGGCTTGAATACTACTCCTATAGCTAGGATTGTGTAGGATAGATTTAAACTTATTGGCTAGCTGTGAGCTTCCCCTGGCATGGTGTGAAAGGCTTTATTAGGGTAGCTGAGGAAATGAGCTTGGTATGGCTGTTAAGGGGGCATTCAGGCTTCTCAGACCTGAGATTGTGGCGTGGCTTGAGAGCTGTAGGATCTTAGAGCCTACTCCAGTGCAGGAGAAGTGCATCCCCATCATCTTAAGAGGCGTGAATGTTTTGGTAACTTCTCCCACAGGCACTGGGAAGACTGAGGCTGCTGTCCTGCCTATAGCCAGCAAGATGCTGGATGACAGAGATAATAGGCCTATAGCCCTATATGTGACGCCTCTAAGAGCTCTCAATAGGGATGTCTTCAGCAGGCTTCAAGCCCTTTTCAGGAGGATAGGGCTTGAGATCTCTGTGAGGCATGGAGATACGCCTGAGAGCATTAGGAGAAGACAGGCTGCTAAGATGCCTGACATGCTGATCACAACTCCTGAGACTTTGCAGATAATGTTGGGAGGGAGGAAGCTTAGGGAGGGGCTTTCTAGAGTTAAGTTCGTGGTAGTAGACGAGGTTCATCAGCTAGCGTTCAATAAGAGAGGAGCCCAGTTGTCTGCTGGGTTAGAGAGGCTTAGAGAGCTGTCAGGGGGCTTCCAGGTGGTAGGACTTTCTGCAACAATAGGCTCTCTGGATGAAGCTGCTAAGGTGCTGTTTGGCTCTAGGAGCTATCAGGTAGTTGATATGGGTAGTGTTAAGAAGTTTGAGGCTAGAGTCGTCATGATAAGTGGGTTAGGGGATAGAGAGGTTTGCGGAGCTATAGATGAGGCCTGTAGGGGAGCTAGGTCAGCTCTTGTCTTCACCAATACCAGAGCTACAGCAGAGTACATTGCATCAGCTATGGGCAGGTATAGCTCAGGTAGCGGAGTGCATCACAGCTCGTTGTCTAGGGAGATGAGAGTAGCCGCTGAAGAGGGGCTTAAGTCAGGAGGTCTTAGGCTTCTAGTGTGTACAAGCTCTCTTGAGCTTGGGATAGACATTGGAACTGTGGATGTGGTTGTCCAGTATATGTCTCCTAGGCAGGTCACTAGATTCCTGCAGAGGGTAGGTAGATCTGGGCATAAGCCTACATCTGTGTCTAGGGGAGTTGTGCTCGCTACCAGCTGGGAAGACGCTCTGGAGGCTTCGGTTATAATCAGGAGAGCTAAGCTCGGAGAGCTTGATGCTGAGGAGGCACCTAGGAGCCCGCTTGATGTCCTATGCCATCAGCTTGCTGGTCTGATCATCGAGAGAGGAAGTATGCCGCTGGAGGAGGCTCTCAGAGTTCTCAGGAGATCCTATCTGTTTAGGGAGCTTGATGAGGGCATTTTGGTCAAAGTGCTCAGCTACATGGCGGAGAGGTGGCCTAGCTTAGCTGTCTTAAGAGATGGTGTAGCTAAAAAGCCCTTTGACGCAAGCACACTGTACAAGTACTACTTTGAGTGCGTCTCGATGATACCTGATATCAGAACATTTGAAGCTATAGATGAGGAAGGAAGGAAGATTGGGGTCTTAGATGAGCCCTTCGTACTCGAGTACTGCAGAGAGGGAAGTAAGATAGTAGTTGGAGGGGCTACATGGCATGTTATAGGAGTAAGGGGGGGTAGGGTGGTTCTCAAGAGAGTAAGCGAAGAAGGAGGAGTTGTCCCTAGCTGGATTGGAGAAGACCTTCCAGTTTCACTTGAGATAGCTGTTGAAGTCGGATCTCTGAGGGAGAGGGCTAAGGAGGCTGCTGAGATTGGAGCCGAGGCTGAGGTGGCTGCTGAGCTCATGGAAATGTATCCGTTCTGCGACCCTAGGGCATTTAGAGAGCTATTTAGCTGTGTTAAGTGGGCAATAAAGGAGGGTATGCCTGTCCCATCCCCAGGTAGGGTTGTTGTAGAAGAGACTAGCGAGTTCACTGTGGTACATAGCTGCTTTGGAACTAGAGTCAATAGAACCTTAGGTGATGCTCTCAGAGGGAAGCTGCGTGAGCTTGGAGTCGACGTGAGGGCTGTAGTAGACCCGTATAGGGTTTATGTGATGCCAGCTGTACCATGTGAGAGTGTCGCAGGTATGCTCGATGAGATGAACTTGAGCGGAGTTGAGGATATGGTGCTTAAGCAGCCTGATCTACCTGCTTTCAGGAGGAGGCTTGTCAATGTGGCTAAGAGGTTTGGAGCTATAGACAGAAAGGTGAGTGCTGTTGACTTGCCACCTATCAGGCTTTTTGACATGTTCTATGGCACACCGGTTTTTGACGAAGCATTAAGTGAGGTTATGAGGCTTGACTATGATTTAAGTGGCGTGAGGCGTGTTTTGGGTGGAATCAAGTCAGGCAGGATAGAAGCAGCCTGCTTTGTTTGCAGCGATGGGAGCCCATTTGCTAGAGTTGGTATATGGAGGCTGAGTTAGACTTCAGGAATCTCCTTGAAGACCTCTTCTATGACTTTCCTCTTCCTGTGCCTGGTGAGGTACGTGATTATGGCTGCTAGTGCTATTGCTAGAGCTGCTATAGCTGCAGCTGCCCCTATGCCCTCTTCTTCGCCCTCTGGTGTGGCCGTGTGCGATGGGGATGAGAGAGGGGAGGTTTTCTCCTGCTCCATTTGAGGTGTTAGCTTAGGGGTAGTTGGAGATGGGGGCTTTGGAGAGACTGTTGGGGAGGGGAGGACTACACTGAACACTGTAGTTGAGGGCATGTACCCACTTTTAGAAACTGTTAGGTTGTGCATCCCAGCTGCTGAGGTTGCTATATAGACTATGCCTCTAGTGTCTGTGTAGCATGTTGTGACTGTTCCATTAGGGTACCTGACTGTAACTTCAGCTCCCTTGATAGGTGCTTTGGTCATTGAGTCATATACCCTGACCTTGGCTAGCTTCCTAGCTGGCTGCAAGCTCACCTCGATGGATAGCTTCCTGAGTACGTGTATTCTCACCCATGTCATGTTAGTGTACTTTCCGTTAGCCCAGACTACCACCTTAACTGCGTATGAGCCGGGAGCTAGAGCTGAAGTCTCTAGAGGAATGGCCTCAGATACCTCAGTGGATGGAGGGACTGTAAAGGATTTACTTCCAAATACTGCAGCCTCTGGCATGCTCCATGCGACTTCTATATCGATTGGGCTAGCTAGCTGATTAGATGCTTTAACTAGCAGCTGACTGCTTGATGCCCCGCTTCTCAGCTGTATGCTGGTGTAGATGCTGGAGCGCACTATGAGTATTCTGTGCATGCTTGATAGGGTTATGTTGCCAGCAGAGACCTTTACATGCACCTCATAGGGGCCTGTACTCCAGTTTGAGGTCGTAAGCTGGATGTCAGGGGAGTCTATTGCTGTTATAGACCTTGGAGGTAGGGTTATAGTGGCTTGAGCTGTGTATGCTGACTTATTGTTTGATGCAGTGACTGTGATGGTAGCTGTTATAGACTCATCGACTGTGTTGGCTATCTTAAAGGCTAGTGGGAGCCTAGACCCGAGGGGTATCTCGTATGGTAGCTCTGGGGGGACTAGGATCAGTGGAGGTATCTCTACTCTGAAGTAGTATACGGCTAGTAGCTGTGAGCCTGCTCTGACTTCTAGCTTCCACACTCCACGTGGAGCTGACAGCGGGAGCCTGTACATGTATATGGCTTCTCCTAAGACCACATGGACCGATCTCTCATCTACCATGGTTCCATTGGGAGCATATAGGGCGGCCAGCAGCAGTATTCCTGAGGCCTTTTCTCCGGCCTGTGTTCGGACGTACATTACACATCTAATGGTCTCCAGAGGATGGTAGGATTCTCTTGTGAAGCCTCCAGTTATGGTGTACTGTTGCATAGCCTGTGCTTGTAGTAGGATTATTATGACTGATGCTATAGCCTGTGTTCTCAGGTTTAATCACCAAGTGAACCTGGATGCATACTGTATTAATCCTTTCCTTCAGTAGGCAGGGTTAAGTTAGCCTCCTTCTTACAGCCTCTATAGCATCTGCTTCACCGAGCACTCTCACCTTCTCTCCTGCTTTTAGCTCCCGCGATATATGGGGGATCTCAGGCCTCCCCTCTTGAGTATAGATCAATGTCACTATAGCACCCATCTCCTGTATTTCATCTACTGTAACTGGAAGCTCTGTTTTTACTTCTATCAGCTCGAAGAGCGGAGCACCTGATCTATAGAAGGATGGGGACTTGAGCTCTATGCTTCCACTCTTGCTGAGGAGGATCTCGACTATCCTCTCGCCTGCCCTCCCATCCCCAAATGGGCAGGGCTGCTCTCTCGCTTTCTCTCTGATCTCAGGGTCGTACAGCACCCTCTTCACAGCATCAACTATCCTCTCTGTGTCACACCCTACTAGGATGTTGGTTCCTAACTCGACAGTCTCCGGTCTCTCCGTGTTCTTTCTCAGGGTTATGCATGGTATCCCGATGGCAGCAGCCTCCTCTTGCACTCCTCCTGAGTCTGTTAAAGCTAGCATGCTTGCCTGTAGTACCCTTAAGAAGTCTATGTATCTCAGTGGCTTCAGGAGGTATAGATGCTCTATCTTCTTCGCCCTCTTCCAGAGGCCATGTGCCTTTAGAGCCTCATACGTCCTTGGGTGGACTGGGAATAGGAATATTAGCTCGTCGAGCTGCTCTATTGCAGCTAGGATCCTCTCTAGGGCGTGTTTTGTTGTGTTGCTTGGGCGGTGAACTGTTAGAGTGGCTAAGGCCATGTCTTCGCTTAAGCCTAGGTCCTCTATGACATCAGACTCTCTCTTAGCCCTCTCTAGGTACTTCATCAGCGCATCTATGCCTGTGTTCCCTGTCACATGCACTGAGGACGGGTCTGCTCCCTCGTATAAGAGGTTTAATGCTGCTCTCTCTGTTGGAGCAAAGTTTAGAGAGGATATGGAGTCTACAATCCTCCTGTTTACCTCCTCAGGCATCGTCATGTCGAAGCTCCTGAGGCCCGCTTCTACGTGCGCAAATGGGACACCTAGCTTCACGGAGGCTAGCGCCACTGCAAGCACAGAGTTCGTGTCTCCTTGAGCTAGACACAAGTCTGGCTTGAATGTTAATATTACCTGCTCTGCCTTCACCATGGCTTCTCCTGTCTGAGATGCATGGGAGCCTGACCCAACTTCTAGGTCGAAGTCTGGCTCTCCTAGGTTGAAGTCTGATAGTATGGCATCTCTTAGCATTCTGTCATAGTGCTGGCCTGTATAGCAGAGTGCCCACTCAACCTCAGGGTGTACCTGGAGCTTCTCGAGTATCGGAGCTGTCTTCACTATTTCGGGCCTAGTTCCAACAAATACAAGAAGTCTCAATGGGATCGCCTTAACTGAACACCTTATTTTAAGAAGTTTAGCTGGTATCCTTAGGTTGATATGAGCCGAGAGATCATGCTACCTAGGACCATTGAATGGGTAGATGGCAGAGTACGGTTTATTAACCAGCTTAAACTGCCTGATGAGCTCGAGTATGTTGAGACAAGCAGCCCCAGCAGGATAGCAGAGGCTATTTCCAGGATGGAGATAAGGGGGGCTCCTGCAATTGGTGTGGCAGCTGCCATGGCGCTTGCTTTGGCTGCTGTTAACTCTGAGAGCGGAGGAGAGCTCGATGCTGTCAGGAGAGCTGCGGAGATGCTGCTCTCCACGAGGCCTACAGCATATAACCTCCATGGTGCTGTCAGCAGGGTTCTTAGGAGAGCTGAGAAAGCCCTTAGTACAGGTGAAGACATCGCTGGCGCTGTTGTCGAGGAGGCTCTTGAGATAGCTCGAGAAGACGAGGAGGCGAATAGGAGGATAGGTGAGCTTGGCGAGAGACTGATAGAAGACGGAGCTACCGTCCTTACAATATGTAATGCTGGGTCTCTAGCAACCTCATACTATGGGACAGCTACAGCACCTATGTACATGGCATATGAAAAGGGCAAGAGGTTTGAGGTTATTGTCCTTGAGACTAGACCTTACCTTCAGGGAGCTAGGCTTACTGCATGGGAACTCCGCAGATGTGGGATTAAGGTTACCATAGCTCCAGATAACCATATGGGCATTCTTATTCAGAAGAAGCTTGTTGACATAGTGTTTACTGGAGCTGATAGGGTAACTGTGAGTGGGCATGTTGCCAATAAGGTTGGGACATA
>QMWA01000101.1 GCA_003661385.1 Thermoproteota archaeon
AAAGCCAGCAAAGTAGAGGTAACAGCACTCTAAGATAGCACACAACAGCCATAGGCACCAGCTGCCTAAGGATAGCAGGCTACAGGCAGCGCCTAGAGCTTCTCAGCATCATCTGCTCACAAAACCTACAGCTGCACTTATTAGTAGCCCAGCTGCCTCCTAAGGCAGGCGAGCTAAGTGGCTGCTATTCTATAGTTTTGCCTGATAAGACTCTAGCTGCTCTCAGGAAGAAGGCTGAGGCTGGGGGTAAGGAGCTAGAGGAGCTTGTCAGCGAAGCTGCGCGCGCACTGGCACGAAAGGCTTATCAGAGCAGGCTCAGCTTATGGGAATGCTAACTGCAGCATATGGGTGCCCTATGGTGGGCAGCTCCCTAGCTCGTCGAGAAGGCAGGCAGTAGGCCTTAGGTTAGTGGGGAAGCAGGGGGGTTCAGGAGGCTAGAGGCCTCTGGAGGAGAAGCCCAGGTTCTTCTAGCAGGCGTAGCCAGGGCCTCCTCACATCGAGGACGAAGCTCAGCTGGCTTAGGTACAGGGAGGATGTGCAGTAGGGCTATCGGAACAGCTCTCATGCCTTCAACCTGCCTATATACTAATTCAGGCTTCCTGGGAGCTCTAGTAAGTCTGCTAGGCTACCTCTATGCCTAGGATCAGTGAGGCTAGCTTTCCTGTGGTGTATGCTGCTCTGCTTGGGCTCTCTAGCGGCTCCTCTCTGACCCCATGCTCCTCCTCTGCTAGCACCCTAGCTAGGAGGCTTGGCTTCGCGGAGGCTTCAGCTGCAGCTTCCTCTGAGAGCCTTCTGCTGTAGCCCTTCCTAAGCATGTACTCCACTACACTACTCATGAGAGCATGGGGGACATGGAGCGCTGCGCGCGCCTGTGGCGCCGCGGTGTAGCCTAGCGAGCATCCTGTAGACTGAGGCAGACAGCTTCTCTTCCCTCAGAGCCCTCTCAGCTGCTTCAGCTATCATCCCTCAGCCACCATGAGCTCAGCTTAAATAGCTGCCTGAAATCCTGCAGAGGGTCGCAGCCTTGGAGTTCAAGAAGGTCAGGAAGATCCTCCTAAGATCTGACTGGAGGTACTCCAGCGAGAGGGAAAAGGGCTCCTACGCATACATCCTCATGGAGCTCAAGCCAGAGGACGCTAAGCCAGCTATAGAGGCAGCTAGAGAGAAGGTGAAGAGGACCTTGGGCTCAGCTGTCAAGGTGAAGCCCCTGACACCAGATAGACTGGAGGACCTGGTCTACGTGTTCAACAGGTCTATGCTAGCTGCCCCAGACCCATACCAGCCTATCACACTGGAGGAAGCCAGGAAGTTCCCTATGGAAAGCACCTTCATAGCCTACCTCGGAGAGAGGCCGGTTGGCTTCATAGTATGCACCCTAGAGGGCAGGACTGGGGTCATAGCTGGGATAGGAGTAGACCCAGCTTACAGGAGGCGTAGGATAGCCACCGCGCTGGCGCTCAAGGCAACAGAGTACCTAGCTGAGAATGGCGTTGAGAAGGTTGTGTGCGAGGTCTACGAGGAGAACAAGCCTAGCTTGAGCTTCATAAGGAGCTTCGGCTTCAAGGAGGCTGGGAGACGCTATGTGGTGAAAGCCCCTGAAGCCAGCAGCCAGGCGTAACCATTTTGACCCCTGTAACCCTAGGCCTTCGGCTGATATCATGGAGAAGCCCAAGCTCTACATGACCAGGCTGATCCCTGAGAGAGGTCTCAAGAAGATAAGGGAGAGGTTTGAGGTCGAGATATGGCCTGAGGAAGCTCCTCCACCAAAGGAGGTGATAGTAGAGAAGGTCAGGGGCAAAGACGCCCTTGTGTCGCTGCTCACAGACAAGATAGACGCTGAGGTCATGGATGCCTCCCCAAACCTGAGGATAATAGCCCAGTACGCTGTCGGCTTCGACAACATAGATCTGAAGGCTGCAACTGAACGCGGCATATACGTGACGAACACCCCTGGTGTCTTGACTGAGACTGTAGCAGACTTCGCATTCGCCCTGATGCTTGCTGCAGCAAGGCGTGTGGTTGAGGCAGACAGGTATGTGCGAGAAGGCAAGTGGAAGGTAGGCTGGCACCCTACGATGATGCTAGGCTACGACGTATACGAGAGGACACTCGGGATAGTGGGCTTGGGGAGGATAGGCTCAGCTGTAGCAAGGAGGGCAAAGGGCTTCAACATGAAGGTCATATACTACGATGTCAGGAGGAGGCCTGAGCTCGAAAGGGAGCTTGGAGTAGAGTACAGGCCGCTAGAGGAGCTGCTCAAGGACTCCGACTTCGTGAGCCTCCACGTCCCACTCACACCAGAGACGAGGCACATGATAGGTGAGAGGGAGCTCAGGATGATGAAGAAGACAGCAGTCCTTGTGAACACAGCTAGAGGCCCAGTCGTGGACGAGAAGGCCCTCTATAGGGCTCTTAAGGAGGGGTGGATTGCTGCAGCTGCCCTCGACGTGTTCGAGAAGGAGCCTACCCCCGTGGACAACCCCCTGCTTGAGCTCAGCAACGTCGTTGTAGCCCCGCACATAGCTAGCGCGAGCTTCGAGACGAGGTCCAGGATGGCTGAGATGGTGGCTGAGAACCTGATAGCGTTCTTGGAAGGCAGGACGCCGCCAAACCTAGTGAACAAGGAGGTTGTGGAGGTGAGGAAGCCAGGGTTCAGCTGAGAAGGCACTTCTTCACAACCTTTCTTCTGTCAATCATGCCAGCTAGCACATGCTCCTCGTCTAGCACTGGGAGAGCTGGAACCTTCTCCTCAACCATGACCTCAGCTGCTTCACCAAGCGTCTGGCTCAGCCTGATGTAAGGCGGGTTCTGGATCATTATATCCTCCATCCTAACAAGCCTGAGCCTCTCCTCAAGCTGAGCTGGGAGCTGAGTGTCCTTCCTCAGCTGGATCAGGGCCCTAGCAACCTCCCTCTCAGTCACAAGCCCAACCAGCTGCTCCCCCTCTATCACAGCTAGAGCCTTGAGGTCCCACGCGAACATAAGCTTCCTCACATGCAGTAGAGTAGAGCTCGTCTTCACTGAGGCTATACTCTCGACAACCCCCTCTCTAACAGGCTTGCTGCACTCTACGCATGCCTTAAGCACGTCAGTCAAGGTCAAGATCCCGACAAGCTCCTCTCCATCCATGACAGCTAGAGAGCTCATGTCCCTCTCAAGCATCTCCCTAGCAGCTCTCTTCAGCGAGGTCTTTGGGGAGACTGAGACCAAGCCCTCTGAGCAGACTGAGACAACCCTTATCTTGGAGAGCGCAGCCTGAGCTGTCTTCAGCGAGGCCAGCCTGTCAACGAGGTCTCTGAGCGTGACCACAGCGAAGGGCTTCCCGCCCCTGGTGACGACGACATGAGATATGCTATGCTTCTCCATGAGCTCAAAGGCCTCAGAGACGAGCGCGCTCTTGTCTATTGTTATAACAGGCTGGCTCATGTAGCCTTCCACAGTAGCCTTCATCTAAACACCTCCAAGCACCCTCACGACTCCAGTCTTCGTCACCATCCCAGCTAGGTTCCCTCTCGAGTCTAGGACTGGAAGCCCACTGTACCCTGTCTCAACCATGGCTCTAGCTGCCTCAGCAAGCTCCCCGTCCAGGCTTGCTGTTGTAACCTCCCTGTCCATGGCCTCACTGACCTTCAAGCTGCCAAGCTCATCAGAGATCCTCCCCATGCTCGTGTCCACAACAGAAACCTTGCTCCTCTTCTCCAGGAAGACCAAGGTCCTCAAGCCTACCACGCCAACCAGCTCATCTCCCTCAGTGACACAGAGGCACTTCACTCCCTTGGAGAGCATGAGGTCAGCTGCCCTAGCTATGCTAGTCACGGGAGAAACCCTTACAGCCTCGCTCAGGGCTTCTCTCGTGCTGTGGCCAGCTGGGTGCTCAGCATAGAACCTAGCTGCATCAGTCTTGGTGAAGACCCCCATAGGCTCGTCTCTATTCAAGACCAGCAGCCCACTCACCTGCCTCTCAGTCATGAGCCTGCAGGCTTCAGAAATGCTGCTCCCTGGCTCACATGAGAGGAGAGGCCCTCTTGTCATGGCTCTGGTCACAACCATGTCTGAGAGAGGCCTCCACTTCCACACAGCCTTCTTCCTGACAAGCCTCCTAAGCACATCTGTCATCGTGACGACGCCAATGATCCTATCCTTCTCGTCGACCACGAACGCCCTGGAGACATCCCTCTCAAGGAATATGTTCATGAGGTGCCCTATCGTGTCGTTAACCCCAACGCATAGGATCTCCTCTGTCATATAGTCCTTGACAGCATAGCTTGATGCCACCAGACTACCCCCCTTTACCTGGGGAGCCAGCATTTAAAGGCTATGCCACCTTAGCCATGGGGGTCAGCCTGGAGCTCAAGGTAGGGTGCTGTGGGTTCCCTGTTTCGAGGAGCAGGTACTTTGAGCACATGAAGGTTGTTGAGGTGCAGTCCACTTTCTACAAGCTGCCTAGGGTTAGCACCGCAGAGAAGTGGAGGAGGGAGGCTCCAGAGGGCTTCGAGTACACAGCTAAGGCATGGCAGCCCATGACGCACCCCCCAACATCCCCGACGTGGAGGAAGGCTAAGCTCAAGCTCCCAGGCAGCCCTGAGGCGTACGGGCACCTGAAGCCCACGAAAGAGAACCTGGAGGCATGGGAGGAGGCTAGGAGGGTATACAAGGCCATGGCATGCACCATAGTGGTCTTCCAGTGCCCTCCGACGTTCAAGATGACAGAGCAGTCCATAAGAGACATGAGGGAGTTCTTCCAGGCGATAGCAGGGGAGTTCAAGCTGGCGTGGGAGCCTAGGCATGAGAGCTGGCACAGCAGCCCTAGCACAGTGAGGAAGCTATGCACTGACCTAGAGCTCATACACGTCACTGACATAATGAAGAGGCCTCCCCAAGACCTGTCTCCAACCCTGTACACGAGGCTCCACGGCTTAGGCCGGGAGATAAACTACAGCTACAAGTACACTCAGCAGGACCTCGAGAGGCTCATATCGCTTGTAGAAGAGCGCTCAGAGGGCAAAAGGGAGGCATACATCATGTTCAACAACATCAGGATGTGGGATGATGCCCTAAAGCTCCTGGAGCTCCTGTCATCCAGGAGATAAGTGGGCTAGAGCACCAGCTTCACCCATCGAAACCCTTATTAACCACAAGCCCACACCCACTGTGGCGGTTCTTTGAGCGAGTTCGTGAAGACAAGAGTAGCAGGCCTGATGGCACTAGAGACCCCACTAGGCCCCTCTCCTGTAGTCCTCCTTGAAGATGACAAGGAGAGGATCCTGCTGATAGTCATAGGGAGAGCAGAGGCCTCCTCGATAGCTGTAGCACTAGAAGGCAGAGAGTCAGAGGTGCCCCTCTCACACGACGTGTTCCTGGATGCGATGAAGAAGTTTGGGATAACTCTAAGGGAAGCAAGGATATACGGGATAGAGGGGCAGAGGTTCCTGGCGAAGCTCATCCTGGAGTCCAGCGCTGGGACGAGGGAGATTGAAGCTAGGCCAAGCGACAGCATAGCTCTAGCGCTCAGAGCTGAGGTCCCTATAACAGTGTCAGAGGACGTAATGGAGCAGGCATCCTTCTCCAAGAGCGAGCTCCTGGGAGAGGAGGGGGCGGAGGAGGCCGAGTAAGGCTTTCTCAAAGCCCCCGAGCTTTTTCCGCAACGGAAATAAAGCTCCACAGCATAGGGCTCCCATGATAGACTCCTACTCGTTCGGCAAGGTCGTTGTAGCCGGCAGGACATACACCAGCGATGTGATAGTCTACCCAGACAGGGTTAGAGAGGGGTGGTGGAGGAGAGAAGGCCACAGCCTCTGCCTAGAAGACCTCAAGGAGGTGCTAGAGTGGAGGCCCGATGTCCTCGTCGTGGGGACTGGCGCCTATGGCGCCATGAAGGTGCCTGAGAGCGTGGTGGAGGCCATAGAGTCCCTTGGAATAAGGTTCGTGGCCAAGCCAACCAGGGAGGCTGTAGAGGAGTTCAACAGGCTGCTGAAGTCTGGGGTGAAAGCTGCTGCAGCGCTGCACCTCACCTGCTAGCCTTAGCCAGGTACAGCAGCAGGAGAACCACTATCAGAGCTGGCGAAGTCCCCACAACGAGGCTCCCCCGCCTATAGAGCACGGTGAACAGCAGAGGATGGAGCTTCTCAGCCTTCTCCTCCAGGAGAGGAGCAGCCAGCAGCAAGACCCCTAAGGCTATCAGGAGAGCTCCGAGGATAGCAGTCACCCGCATGCAAGCATACTGCAGCCGCCAAGCTTAAGCGTTACTGTTTAAGCCTCAGGCGCCAGGGGCTTGTGGTGGGCGCTTGGCTACCGCAGTAGTCTACAGCAGCAAGTTCCTCGAGCACAAAGTCACCCCCCTCCACCCTGAGAGCCCCAGGAGGCTAGCTAAAGCGATGTCAGCTCTGAGGGAGAGCGGGCTCCTGGAGCAGGTGAGCCTAGTGGAGCCCAGGGAGGCAAGCCTAGAGGAGATCCAGCTGGTACATGACCCAGGGTACGTGG
>QMWA01000102.1 GCA_003661385.1 Thermoproteota archaeon
CTCAGCGTGCTCAGCAGTGTGCTCATAGTAGTGCTCCAAGGCCTTCCTAAGCCTGCCAGCGCTCATCCAGCTTCCCCCAAGCTTCCTCCTCCAGAGGTTAAAAAACATGCTGCTAGCTTTCAGGCAGTAGCCTGCGGTGGAAGCCAGAATCCAGCCAGCTCATGACCTCTCTGCTCTTATGCTCCTTACTACACACCCTCTCCCATCCAATATCACCGTCTCGAGGCTTGAGCAAGCTGGGCACTGCACTGCTAGCGGCAGAAGGTGGCTCTCTGGCTCAGGTGCTGAGGCTTCTCCTTCATAGCCGCACCTCAAGCACCTTATGGAAGCCCTCTTGACCTCAAACTTGAGCTCTGCCCCCTCCGCTATCGTGCCCTCTGAAAGCACCTTAAACGAGAGCTCAAGCTGCTCCAGGCTCAGGAAGCTCAGCTCACCTACCTCCAAGGTGACCTCCAGCACCCTCTTGGCGCCATGCTCGTGCGCTGCTCTAAGCACCACATCTAGGATCGCTTGCGCAACTGAGAACTCGTGCACGCTGCCACCTGATCAGATTCTATGATGCCAGCCTAAAAGGCTGATGCATGCACTCAGCAGTGAACCTTTTAAGCCAAGGGCATGCTGGCTTCTGGTGTCTGTGGTGTGCGAGTTCAAGGTGTTCCTGGGTGGTGAGCTTGTTTTTGAGGATGTGGTCTACGCGAGCCAAGACGGCTCTAAGGTCGTCTTAGTGAACATATTCGGTGAAAAGAGGGTTATTGACTCGTGCACGATAGCTGAGGTCGATGTCGGGAGGGAGAAGCTGGTGTTGGAGCGCTCTGAGGGCTAGCTAAGCAGCTCCAGCAGCTGCTGGAGGGCTTAACGTTCCTGGCTCTCCGCTACACATGTATCCAAAGCTATGAAAGTAGCGGAGAGCCTTCCCGTCTCAGGGTTCATAGGCGGGCTTTCGGGGGAGTGGAGCTCCCCACATCTATCTGGCTCCTTAGCTCCGCCCCTTCGGCTTACCCTCCCTCTCTCCACCCACCCCACATCCCGAGCGGAGCTCACCTAACACGAAGAGGCCTCCCTTTATAAAGGCTTTGAGCTACAAAAGTTTTCGTGTGCTACAAATGCAACGTCATATGTTTCTGCCCCTAAGCATGCCCTTCTCCACGAGCTTAGCTTGCCTCCCTGGCTTCAGAAGCCTGCTTACCTGGAGCCAGGCTTCCAGCGGCATCAGCATCCTCTCTGATATGTGCTCTAGGATCTCCTGTAGGCTGCTGTACCTGGCTGGCTTCTGCCTGAGCGCCAGCCTGACGCTCTCCCTCACCTGCCAGACTCCAAGCGGCATTATGTGCCCTGGGTATGCTTCCCTCAGGACTACAGCTGCTGCCTGCCTCCTTCTCCCATATAGGTGCTCTGCTACAGCTAGCCTAGCTGCATAGTAGCATCCACCTATGCTAGCGTAGCTTGACCTCCCATAGTAGCCCTCCCAGTCTGAGCCGACTGCTATGCTCTCACTGCTGAGGTTCCATGCTGTGCTGGGGTACCACGCCTCTATGAGCTCGTAGCTCCATGGCCTTGGAGTCAGCACGACCACGAACTTGTTGTCTAGCTTCTCAGCCTCATAGACCTCATACTCACCTAGCTCCTCGAAGCTCCTCAGCTCTGAGATCAGCTTCAAGCCTATCATGGAGTCTACTGCTGTTATGCTCCACCTTGTCGGGACAAGCCTCCTCCGGGGCTTCAAGCCGAGCGCGCCCAGGCTCAGCGCCCTTATTATAGCTGAGACAGGCACACCACCCCTGTAGAGCTGGAGCACTGCTTCAGACGCCTTGAGATCCGTGTCTTCATAGGCCTTCTCGATCCTCCTATCAGCCTTAACGCCCCCTGCCTTGAGGTCTCTGAGCGGGGCTGAGGGGCCGAATGGCTGTGAATCTGGGTCCAGCTGTGTCTTGAGGACTGGCTTAGACTTCAGCTCCATCTCGACTTCCGCTGGCCTAGCTGAGATGCCCAGCTCCACCAGCTCCTCCAGCATCCTTCCAAGAGGCCTTCTAGCATCAACCTCAGCTACCCCTCTTACGAGAGAAAGCCTGCCCTTGACTATCTGCTCTCTGCTGAGCTGAAGCCACCTCTCAGGCTCAGCTAGTATCGACGTGTCACCTCTGTAAGGCGGAACCAGGGGGCCTACTGTCACCCTAGGGTACCTGGCTCTCCCAATGAAGATGTCTGGTGGGCTGCTTCCATCCACCTGTGTGCTCTGGAGTGAGGGGGCTAGCGGAGCATAAGCTCTGATCTTGAAGAGAACTGGGCAAGCTGGCCTACCGCAGAGGAGCTTTACCCCCCTGCAGTGCAGGCAGCTAGCCTCCGGGCTTCGAGAAGCTGAGCTAACCCACCTGTCTAGGCGGTGTGCCCAGGGCACTCTAGCCCTGAACCTCTTGGCTGGCAGCCTCCTGCACCTAGACTACTGGAGGGGAGGGTGGCTTTAAACCTGCCTGCTCTCCACCTGCCATCTTCTCTGTCCAGCTCTTCACTATGCTCTCAACCTGTGTGGCAGCTGTCTCAAGCACCAGGAAGAAGAGCCCTCTCACGGGGTTTCTGCCGGTTAAGGCTGCTATCACAGCTTCCCCAGCGCCCACAACTATGAGGTCGCCGTTCTCTCCGCTTGCCATGACCTTCCTCAGCTTCCCCCTCCCTGTCCTGGCTAGGGCGTTCTCTGATGTAGCTAGGAGCGTGGCAGCCATCGCAGCAAGCTGCTCGCTGTCAACGCCCTCAGTCATCTCAGCTGCCATCAGCAGCCCATCTCTACCAGCTACAAGCACACCCTCCAGGTCAGGTAGGTTCTCTCTGACCTTCGAGAGGACGTTCTTAAGCTGTATGTACACGCTCTCGCTCACACCCATGCACCAGTGCCCTACTCTACTGGCTTTTAAAAGCTGTGCACATCTATATGCCATGCAGGCTCAGCTCATAGCCATACTCCCCAGGGCAGGTAGGCTAGAGCACATAGCTGAGAGAGCTAAAGAAGCCATGGCCTTAGTCTACGGAGGCTGTAAGGTGGCTGATGTACACGGAGTGCTCCTGGTGCTCTCAGGAGGAGAGCTAGCTGAGGGAGCTTGCACCCTCGTCTCAAGCCAGGTTGAAGGAACCTACCTGGAGAAGGCTGACGCTTGCATGCTGCTAGACGAGTACACGAGCCTGGAGGCTGGCTTCACGACCTCCATCAGGTCTCTCATGAGAGAGGAGCGTGGCCTGCTGTCCCTGACCATAGCCTCAAGGCACTACCTTGCTGCAGCAAGAGACCCAGCTGGCGCAACCCCCATGTACTACGCTAGCACCCCACTGCACCTGGCAGTCTCAACGTCTCCGCTCCTGCTGGAGCTCTGCGGCTTTAGGAGCTACGTGAGCATACCAGCTGGGTGCTGCCTGGCTGGAGACCGAGCAGGCGAGGTCATAGCTCCACTAGCTAGCCTGCTGTGGTGCAGGGGAGAAGGCTCTGCTAGAGAGGTGCTGAGGAAGCTCAGGCTACAGCTCTCACACGTAGAGAGGGCTGCAGTCATGTTCTCAGGGGGGCTAGACAGCTCTGTGCTAGCTGCAGCCATGAGGGACTCAGGCTGCAGCATCGAGCTCTACACGTGTGCAGCCAAGGGGTCAGCTGACGAGCAGGCTGCGCTAGAGGCAGCAGAGGCACTGGGCCTCAAGCTAAACCTGGTGGAGCTCAGCGAGCAAGCTGTCGAGGACACGCTCCCAGTGGTCTTAGCTCACACGTGCAAGCCTACCTTGATGGACGCTAGCATAGCAGTACCCCTGCACCTAGCGTCAAGAGAGGCCTCATCCAAGGGCTTCAAGCTCTCAGCCCTGGGGCAGGGGGCAGACGAGCTCTTCGGCGGGTATGCGAGGTTTGTCTGGAGGCTCAGGGAAAGCGGCCCTAGAGGGGCCCTAGACTCGATTGAAGCCAGCATACTCCAGCTCCAGAGGGGCTTTGAGAGAGACCACGCTACCGTGTCTGCAGCTGGCCTCGAGCTCTCAACGCCATACGCCTCCCAGATGATAGCTGGAGAGGCTCTCTCAGCCCCCCTAGCCATGAGGGTCTCAGCTGACGGCTCGAGGAAGCTTCTGCTCAGGGAGGTAGCCAGGGCGCTAGGGCTCCCAGAGAGCATAGCTGAGAGAGCCAAGAAAGCAGCGCAGTACGGCAGCATGTCAGAGAAGCTGGTGAGGAAGGCTGCTGAGAAGAGAGGGTATAAGGGGGCGAGGGAAGCGGCCTACTATCTGAGGGCCTTGAGCGAGGAGGCCAAGCTCAAGCTAGTAAGAGAGCTCACGTCGCTTTCAAGGTTTTCAACGCTTTCAACAAGTAGGGTTTTAAGCTAGAGTAGACTAGCCTACCGGGGCAGGCCTTGTGTGGGATAGTGGGGTGCATACTCCAGGGGAGCAGTGAGGTAGCTAAGGTGCTAAGAGACGCCTTAAAGTCCCTTGAGTACAGGGGATACGACTCAGTTGGGGTAGCTGTCTGCTCTGAAGGCAGGATCACGGTGAAGAAGGATGCTGGCAAGCTAGAGGAGGTGGACAGGAAGCTGAACCTCCGGGGGCTCAAGGGGAGCGTAGGGATAGGGCACACCAGGTGGGCTACACATGGGAGGCCAAGCCAAGAGAACGCTCACCCCCACCTGGACTGCACTGGGACCATAGCTGTGGCACACAACGGGATAATAGAGAACTACTCTGAGCTGAGGAGCGAGCTCGCAGCTAGAGGCCACGTCTTCAGGTCTGAGACAGACACTGAGGTGGTCCCCCACCTGGTTGAGGAGGGCTTGAAGAGAGGCTTACCGCTCTATGAGGCGTTCAAGCAGGCTGTATCGAGGCTAGAGGGCTCCTATGCCCTAGTCATGATAGCTGCAAGCAGCCCGTCAAGGATATACTTCGCTAGGAAGGACAGCCCCCTAGTCCTAGGGCTGGCCAAGAAGGCATGCTATGTCTGCTCAGACATCCCAGCGATCCTAAGCTACACCCGCGACATAGTCACGCTCAGGAACTACGACATAGGCTACATCGGTGTAGGAGAGCTCTGGATAGAGAACCTGAAGCTGAAGGCTCCAGTCAAGAGAGCTCCAATGAGAGTCACGTGGTCAGCTGAAGCAGCTCAGAAGGGAGGCTACCCGCACTTCATGCTCAAGGAGATACATGAGCAGCCAACTGCACTCAGAGAGAACTCCAGGATAAGCAGGGAGCAGCTTGAGAAGATGGCTAAGCACGTGGTTGACGCTGACAACGTGCTGCTGATTGCAGCTGGGACATCGTACCACGCCTGCCTAGCTGGAGCAATCCAGCTCCTCAACTACCTCAGGAAGCCCATCTCCGCTATGATATCCTCAGAGGTGCAGTTCATGAAGCCTCACATAGACAGCAGGACAGCTCTCATAGCAGTCTCCCAGAGCGGTGAGACAATGGACACACTGAAGGCCATGAGGTACGCCAGAGAGATGGGGGCCAAGGTCCTCTCCATAGTGAACGTCTTCGGCTCAACCATACACAGGGAGTCAGATGACACGATAGTGATGTTCGCAGGCCCAGAGATAGGCGTAGCAGCAACGAAGACCTTCACAGCACAAGTCCACACCCTCAGCATGCTGGCAGTGAAGGCAGCTGAGCTATCTGGCGCGCTAGACCACGGGGAAGCTGGGAAGCTCAACATGCAGCTCAGGGAGATATGGAAAGCCGCAGGAGAGGTCATAAGGAGGTCTGAGATAAAGGCGAAGTCGCTAGCAGAGTACTTCGCCAGAAGACACAGCTGCTTCTACCTAGGCAGGGGGATAGGCCTGCCTACAGCCTTAGAGGGAGCGCTCAAGATGAAGGAGATAGCATACGTGCACGCTGAAGGCTACCCTGCAGGAGAGTCAAAGCACGGCCCAATAGCCCTGGTTGAGGAGGGCTTCCCAGTAGTCTTCATAGCCCCGAGGGACGAGACGAGAGCGAAGATAGCTGGGAACATAGAGGAGATGTCTGCCAGGGGGGCTAAGCCCATCATAGTATGCGAGGACGGAGACCAGCTTGCAGAGTACACCCAGCCAGACTGCGCATTCCACATCCCACCAGGGTACTCACCTCTCTTCTCACCAATACTCTACGTGCTGCCACTGCAGCTCCTAGCATACTACACAGCTATAACACGCGGATACGACCCAGATAAGCCGAGAAACCTAGCCAAGAGCGTGACCGTGGAGTAGGTGGTAGCTTGAAAGCCTGCATCCTAGCTGGGGGCTATGGGAGAGAGCTAGAGCCCTTCACCCAGACCAGGCAGAAGTCCATGTTCCCAGTCC
>QMWA01000103.1 GCA_003661385.1 Thermoproteota archaeon
AGAAAGCTGAGCAGAGGAGAGGTCACCCTAAGCATCAGAGTAGACTCAGAGTACACTGAGGGAGAGCTCAGGGTGGTTGAGGCTAAGCTAGGTGAGGGTGAGCTTCCAGTCCTCTTGACAGCACACCTATGCCACCCCATGCCAGGGGCAAACGACAACGCGTCAGGGAGCGCTCTGCTGCTCGAGCTAGCTGGGGCTCTCGAGAAGGCGGTGGAGAAGCTGAGGCCTAGGGCAGAGCTCAGGATGTGGTGGATCCCAGAGTTCATAGGGACCTTAGCGATGCTCGAGAAGACCAGGCTGAAGCCTAGGGCTGTGGTGAACCTGGACATGGTCGGGCTAGCGTCCATGGGGTCTACGCTGACAGTCACAGACACACCTGGCTTCGCTCCAAGCTACCTCCCGCTCCTAGCATACTACAACCTGAAGAGCACCCTAACCAAGGCATACGAGGGCAAGGCCATGGCTCCACCAAGCCTCAAGGCCACACTAGGCCGGTATGAGTGGGGAAGCGACCACCACGTCTTCGCTCACATGGGGACTCCAGCAGTCCTATTCATAACATGGCCAGACCCAGCATACCACACTGACCAGGATGCACCAGACAACATAAGCCAAGAAGCCCTGAGGGCAATGGGCGTAGCTGCAGCGGCAACAGCCCTGCAAGCAGCCCTCCTAGATGAGCTCTCAGAGCAGGTAGAGAGGGCTGTAGCCCTCATGGCAGAGTCCCTAATAGCAGGGGAGAAGGCCCTGCTACCTGAGTCACCATACGCCCAAGCTAGGGTAGCCCACCTAGCGAGGAAGTACAGCATGGCAGTAGCTTCAGTGAGAGGCTGGAGCCCAAGAGCACAGCGGATACTTGAGCTAGCAGAGCCGGGGACACAGCATGTGAAAGCCCCATCAGACCACACAGTATACAGAAGGAGGCTAGAGGCCCCACTGCCAGCAGCAGATATCTCCTGGAGGGCCCCAGTTGAAGTCCTAGAGAAGTACCTTGACAAGGAGAGCCTAGCATCAGTAGCTGCTGTAGCATACAGCTACGTCGACGGGAAGAGGACTGCAGCTGAGATAGCCCTAGAAGTCTATGCAGAAGGCCTGGTCAAGGACCCAGCGACAGTAGTGGAGGCTCTGAGAGACCTCCATGCCCTAGGGTGCATAGAGCCAGCACCCAGCTAATTAAAAACCCCGCCCAAGCTGCTCGAGGTGCCTGTATGCCAAGGGCCCTGAAGCTCCTCCCTGTTGCGAAGCTGTTCCTCAAGCACATAGACGTGGACCCTGACTCCGGGGGGTCTTAACCTAGCTGGGAAGAGATCCTCCTCGCAGAAAAGGAGAACATGAAGGGCATAGTAGAGGAGATGTCCTCGATGATGGGAGAGAAGCCTCCTATAACTCCAATAGCGACAGCGCTTTAGGCAGTTCTCATTCTAAGTCTCCTATAACCTCCATCTTGCTGAATTTCTGCTCGTGTCTCATTGCGCGCTAATGTTCGTAGAAGCGGTAAGATTACTCAGTTCACCCTTAAGCTTGAAAACTCGTGAAAGCAGGTGGAATAGACCTTCAGGTCATTGACGTGGACACTAGGGCTCCAATAGCTGGTGCAGAAATAGAATTAAATGGCGTGTCGGTAGGTAAAAGCGGATAGCAAAGGTAAAATTGTGCTTAAGAGGCTTTCTGAAGGAACGCATGTTATAGCTGTTTCAGCAGCTGGCTATGAAGACGCAAGCTATGTTACAACTATCGAAGTTGGAGGAGTACAGCAGCTAACCACTTCTCTGAAGAAGACAGTCGTTGAAGTAAAGCTCGATGCAGATCCATCAGCAATAAAAGTGGAAAACGTACACGCTGGTTCAGCAATAACAGCTGAGCTTGAACTAGAGGCCATTGGAGGAGCAGTTAAAGAAACCTCCCTAACACCAGCAGACGCTATTGCCAACTGGATTACCCCTCCTCAAAACTATGTCTCAGAGATGCCAGCTGGCTAACAGCTTGCACTAGACGCGCTCCGTTCTCAGCCACACCAGCTCTTATGCTGGGGGGTCAGACGCGTTCCAGCAGCTCAGCCTGAGGCTCCACACTAGGCCAGAAGGCTCTCTGGTTGTCCACCTCAAGTTTTTAAGGCAGTACATGAAGTCAAGCTCAGAGCAACTTAAGTGCCTAGTGGTGGGCTTGATAGAGTTTGCTAGAGAAGAGCTTAAACTCGAGGAAGCACTGGAGCTGATGAACAAGCATGTAGCGAGGTGGTTTAGCAGCAGGTTTAGCGACCTTACTCCCCCTCAGAGGCTTGCTCTCAAGCCTATCAAGGAAGGGCGTAGCACCCTGATATCATCGCCAACTGGGACAGGGAAGACCCTCTCAGCCTTCCTGATGGTGATCAGCGCGCTGTTCGACCTAGCTGAGCAAGGTGAGCTCGAAGATGAGATATACTGCCTTTATGTATCTCCTCTGAGGGCCCTCTCAAATGACATCTACAGGAACCTGAGTGAGCCGCTGTCTGAGATCAGGAGGCTAGCTGGAGACGGTGTCCCTGAGGTCAGGCACCTAGTCAGGACAGGTGACACACCTAGCAGCGTGAGGCAGAGGATGCTTAGGAAGCCTCCTCACATCCTCATAACCACACCAGAGTCCTTGGCTATAATGCTGAGCACACCCAAGTTCAGGGAGAGGCTCAGGAGCATAAGGTGGGTTATAGTAGATGAGATACACTCGCTGTGCGAGAACAAGCGTGGAGTCCACCTCACTCTCTCGCTTGAGAGGCTAGCTGACCTCAAGGGGGAGAACCCTGTGAGGATAGGGCTCTCAGCCACAATACACCCGCTTGAGGAGGTAGCTAAGTTCCTGGTGGGCTACGATGACAGCGGGGAGCCCAGGGACTGCATCATCGTGGACACGAGCTTCGTGAAGAAGAAGGACTTGCTGGTGACCTGCCCTGTCGAGGACTTGGTGCATACTCCAGCTCAGGTTGTGACTGACAGGATGTACAGGATGCTAGCTGCCCTCATAAAGAAGCACAGGACAACTCTCGTGTTCACTAACACTCGGAGTGGGACAGAGAGAGTAGTGTTCCACCTGAAGAAGCTACTAGCTGAGGAGCAGTCTGTCATAAGAGAGGACGAGATAGGAGCTCACCACAGCTCGCTATCAAGGGAGGTCAGGCTGGACGTGGAGGAGAGGCTGAAGAACGGTGAGCTGAAGGCTGTGGTGAGCAGCACTAGCCTAGAGCTTGGGATAGACATAGGCTACATAGACCTCGTTGCCCAGCTTGGCTCACCGAAGTCAGTGACTAGGTGCCTTCAGAGGGTTGGGCGGTCAGGCCACAGGCTACATGACACAGTGAAGGGCAGGCTGATATGCGCTGACAGAGATGACCTAGTTGAGTGCACTGTCATGGTCAGAGAAGCCTACGCTAACAGGCTCGACAGGGCTAGGATCCCAAGGAACTGCCTCGATGTCCTAGCTCAGCACATTGTTGGAATGGCTGTAGTCAGGAAGTGGAGCGTGGAAGAAGCCTACAGGCTTGTGAGGCGGTCCTACTGCTACAGAAACCTCCCAAGAGAGAAGTTCGAGGAGGTTCTGAGGTTCCTGAGCGGAGGCTACCAGACCCTAGAGAAGTTCAAGGTCTACGGGAAGATATGGTATGACCCAGAGGAGGGGGTGTTTGGCAGGAGAGGGAAGTATGCTCGCGTGATATACACGCTCAACGTCGGTACCATACCAGATCAGGTTGCTGTCAAAGTCTACACGGAGTCAAAGAGGTACATTGGGAAGCTCGAGGAGGAGTTCCTTGAGAGGCTGATGCCAGGAGACCGCTTCGTCCTAGGAGGCAAGGTGTATGAGTTCATATCAGCTAGGGGCTTGAAGGCTAAGGTGAAGCCCGCTTACGACATGAAGCCTACTGTGCCAAGCTGGTTCTCAGAGATGCTTCCCCTAAGCTTCGACCTAGCAAACCAAGTCAGGGAGTTCAGAGCCAAGGTCATGGAGAAGATAGCTAGGGGCGAAGGCGAGGAGCCTATAGTGAGGTGGATTGCATCCTGCGGAGCAGATGAGAAGGCAGCTAGAGCAGTCTACAGGTATATAAGGCTGCAGTACATGTTCCAGAAGGCCATGGGAGCCAAGGCACCAGAGTACCCTGACATCCTAGTCGAGAACTACGTGGACGAGCAGGGCAGAAGACACCTGATATTCCACACGCTATTCGGCAGGAAGGCAAATGACGCCCTGTCGAGGGCATACGCCTACCTCCTAGGTAGGCAGATACGCAGGAACATTGGGGTAGCCGTATCAGACAACGGCTTCTCCCTGATAATCCCAGCTGAAGTGGAGTTCAGCTGGAGCTTCATAAGGGAGCTCACATCAGAGAACATAAGGAGCATACTAAGGAGGGCTGTGGAGAAGACTGAGCTCATGGCTAGGAGGTTCAGGCACGTGGCTGCCAGGAGCCTGATGATCCTCAGGAACTACAAGGGGCATGAGATAAGTGTCAGCAGGCAGCAGATAAGCGCCAGGAAGCTCCTTGAGGTATGCAGGGAGATAGATGGCTTCCCAGTTGTGGAGGAGACATTCAGGGAGATACTAGAGGACTACATGGATGTGGAGAGCGCAGAGCAGGTCCTCAGGAAGATTGACAGCGGAGAGTGGAGGTACATCATCATGCCAGAGAGCAGTGTGCCATCGCCATTCGCACACAACATAGTGCTAATAGGCCTGTCAGATGTCATCCTGATGGAGGACAAGAGAGCTATGCTAGAGAGGCTACACGCTAAGGTGATGGAGGCTCTCAGGAAGGCTGGAGCAGAGGTGGCTGCTTGAGCAGGATAGCTAGAGGCCTCAAGCTCATAGGAGACACAGAGGCTCTGATGATAGAGGAGCTAGACACCCTGCTGATAGCAGACCTGCATATAGGATACGAGCAGGCCCTTGAGAAGTCTGGGGTGTTCCTGCCGAGAAGCCAGTACCCGAAGCTCAAGAGGAGGATCTTAGAGCTCTTGGAGGACGTAAAGCCTAGGAGGCTGCTGATAGCAGGTGACGTGAAGCACGAGTTCGGAGAGGCCACAGCACAAGAGTGGCTAGAGACCTTAGACCTCCTAGACACCCTCCTAGAGAGAGCTAAGCTCACAGTGGTCAGGGGGAACCACGACAACTACCTGATACCGATACTGAAGAGGAAGGGCATACCCCTACTGGACCCAGTGCTAGCTGAGGAGGGATACCTGATAGCTCACGGCCACAAGCCAATCCCAGAGTCGAGAGCTGACGTAGCGATAATAGCACACGAGCACCCTGTCCTGGCCTTGAGAGACGAGGTAGGTGTGAAGCAGAGGTACAGGTGCCTCCTTAAAGGCCGGTATGAAGGCAGGCTGCTGATAGTCCTGCCAGCACTCTCCCCGCTGGCAAGCGGGACGGAAGTCAACACTACACCTAGAGAGAGCTTCCTCTCACCAGACCTAGCTAAAGCTGAGCTAAGGGAGTTTGAGGCGATAGTCCAGCTTTCAGGGAAGTCCTATACCTTCCCGCTCTCAGCTCTCATGCCTAGAGAACCCTAGGGATCCTGGCCTTGATCCTGAGCTCAGTGAACTCCTCAAGACCCATTCCAGCTATCCTAGCAGCCTCCCTGTCATCCCCAGTCTCCACGTAGTACTCCAGTGCGTACCTGAGCTTTGGTGGCAGTGACTTTATGAAGCTCCAGTCAGCATGCTCTCTCCTTATCCTCTTAGCTTCCTCATCTTCTCTCTTCCACTTCTCCAAGAGCTCCTCAGGTACCTCTACCAATCTCTCCCCTCGTATCATTGCCAACATGGGATAAAAGGTTAGCTGAGGTACTTGAGCTTCAGGTACTCTAGCAGCTTTGGTGGCGTGAGCTCTTCTCCAAGTGCTCGCTTAACCAGCTCTCTTGGAGGATACACTGCCCCCCACCTGTGCACCTTCTCTCTGAGGAAGCTCATTACCTCGCTGAACCTCTTCTCTCTCACCTTCTCCTCTAGCTCCTTGATCTGCAGGGCTACTTGAGCTGCTAGCACTCTGCCTATGGCGTAGGTTGGGAAGTACCCTATGTAGCCATGTGACCAGTGTACGTCCTGTAGCACCCCATCTCTGTGGCTCTCTGGCTTCACTCCGATCAGCTTCTCCATGAGCTCGCTCCAGACCTGGGGTAGCTCACTTACATCCAGTCTCTCCTCGAGCATGTCTTTCTCGATCTTGTACCTGAGGTAGACGTGAAGTACATACTGGACTTCATCTGCCTCAACTCTGATGAGCTCTGG
>QMWA01000104.1 GCA_003661385.1 Thermoproteota archaeon
ATGCCTTGGTTAGGGTGCTCTTCAGGTTGTAGTATGCTAGGAGCGGGAGGTAGCTTGGAGCGAAGCCAGGTGTGTCTGTGACTGTCAGCGTAGACCCCATGGAAGCTAGCCCAACCATGTCTAGGTTCACCACAGCCCTAGGCTTCAGCCTGGTCTTCTCGAGCATCGCTAAGGTCCCTATGAACTCTGGGATCCACCACATCCTGAGCTCTACCCTAGGCCTCAGCCTCTCCACCGCCTTCTCGAAAGCTCCAGCCAGCTCGAGCAGCAGAGCGCTTCCCGACGCGTTGTCGTTTGCCCCTGGCATGGGGTGGCATAGGTGTGCTGTCAAGAGGACTGGAGGCTCACCCTCACCTAGCTTAGCCTCAACCACCCTGAGCTCTCCCTCAGTGTACTCTGAGTCTACTCTGATGCTTAGGGTGACCTCTCCTCTGCTCAGCTTTCTCTTGAGCTCTAGAGCTGTGTTGAGTGACACTGTTACAGCTGGGATCCTAGGCTCTCTCAGCCTGATGTAGGGGTATGCTCCTGGCTTCTGGGTGTTCTCCCTGTAGTATACTAGGGCTGCTGCCCCTGCTTCACATGCAAGCCTGTAGGCGAGGTGGTATTGGCCGCATGCCAGCACGATCTTCCCTTCAACGTCCCTGTAGCAGCCCCTCCTGTCTCCCCTCCCAGCATCATAGAGCTCAGCTTCAAGGCTACATGGAGGGCAGTATGCTGCCACCATCGTAGGGTGGTCTCTCAGCGACGCCAGCGTCTTCTCCTCCGGCTTCAGCATCTTGAGCTCAGCATCCCTCAGAACCCATCCCCTTGGGGAAGACCACCCCATGTACTCTCTGCCAGCAGGGAACCTGTGGACCTCAGCCTCCAGACCGAGCTCCTGGAGCCTCTCCTCCACGATATCAGCCGCCTTGTTGAAGCCGGGGGTAGCTGGGATCCTGTGGTAGGCTGAGATAACGCTGACAAGCCTCTTAGCCTCGCGGCCTGAGATAAGCTGGCTACAGAGCTTGAGTACTTCTGCTAGCCTCAATTCCAGAGGGGACTCCTAGAGCATTATATAAAGGTAGGGAGCAGCCTGCGAAACAGTTTACCGCCATAATGTAAGCTCAACAGAGGCGGCTAGGCTCTTGAAGCAGTGTATGGAAGACGCTACAAAGCAGGAGGATGGCTAGAAGCGCTCAGCTGCTAGAAAAATGCCAGTTTGACCAGCTGATCTGTGCCGAGTACTCCAGCTGCAGTTTGGCCTTCTGAAAAGTGGCTCTTAGCTGCCTTCCATGAAGCTGCCAGCTGTCATCTCCGCTATAATCTCATACTCGAGTCAGGCAGGTGAAGCATGCTGAGGGAGCCTAATACCCAACAGTCACAGGGCTACTGTCCACACCTGAATAATTAGCATCTTCCTAGCCCTTGTGAACGAATCATTTGCGCGGCACATTGAGTACTGGCATGTTGTAGAGAGCTTGGTCAGTGAGTCTTTGCTGGAGAGGAGAGGATCCTGACCTCGGTCTACGAGGCTGTCCTAAGCTTACTCGGGTCGGGAACCTAGAGGCCAAAGGACATAGCCAGCATACTCTACACAAGAGGCCTCATTAGGGAGCCAAGCTCCTCCACGATAGCAGGCCACCTCAGAAACCTCATCGAGATGGACTTAGTTGAGGCTGTGAAGATCTACAGGTCGAGACGCAAGTACTATAGGCTGAAGTCACCGATCATGGAGTGCTTCAACTACCTAGACAGCAGGCATGAGGCGTCAGAGCGTGAAGTCCCCTACAGCGAGGTCAATCCCACCCTAGAGAGGCTCCTGAGGTCCCAGGTGGAGAGGCTCATAGCAGACTTCATAGCCCAGCTGCTAGAGGGTAGAAGAGAGTACATGCTTAAGCCAGAAGTAGACTTCATAGTCACAGTCAGAGGGAAGCCAGCTGCAGTAGGCGAGGTCAAGTGGGGCACATACACTAGAGCAGACATCACAGTGTTCCTAGAGAAGACAGCAAGCATACCTGGAAGGAAGCTCTTCATAGCCAGGGAAAAGCAGGCAGACCACCCAGAGGCCATGGTCATGGATGCAAGCGACATCACATCCCTGGCAAGAGAGCTCTATAGCAGTAAGCAACTTAAGCAGCCATGGAGACGGGGCTAGGATGCCATCTAGAAGGCTAGCTGTCGTGGATGTAGACAGGTGTGTAGGCTGCCAGCTCTGCATGTTCGCTTGCTCTAGGAGGCATGGGGTGGGAGGCTTAGAGAACTCAGCGATTCTGGTGAGGAGCGTTGGAGGCGTGGAGAGGGGATTTACGGTAGTCGTCTGCAGAGCATGCCTGGATCCACAGTGTGCTAGAGTATGCCCAGAGGAGGCCCTTAAGCCCAGGGAGGGTGGGGGAGTTGTGCTTGAGCCATCTCTCTGCACTGGATGCGGGCTCTGCAGGGAAGCCTGCGTGATAGGAGCTGTGATGTGGGACGATGAGGCAAACAAGCCTGTGATATGCATCCACTGCGGATACTGTGCACAGTACTGCCCACATGGTGTGATATCTATTGAGGTGAGGGAGTCTGCCAGCTGACCTCCATAGAGTGCTCTACATAGACTTGACTAGCAGGAAGTTCTGGACTGAGAACAGACCAGAGCTCTTCGACAAGTACATGGGAGGAGCTGGAGCTGCAGCAGCCCTCCTCAGAGAGGAGGTCTCAGCTAGAACAGACCCCCTCTCACCGGAGAATGCAGTGGTTCTGGCTGTAGGCCCCCTCACTGCGCTATACCCCATGGCCTCGAAGACTGTTGCAGCATTCAAGAGCCCACTTACAGGGGACTACGGTGAGAGCCATGCTGGAGGCAGGAGCGCCACAGCAATCAGGATGGCAGGATACGGGGCCATAGTCATCAGGGGAGCAAGCAGGAGCCCAGTCTACATTGCAATACACGAGGACAAGGTCTACTTCAGAGACGCTAGGGCACTGTGGGGCATGAGAAGCAGCTACACAGTAGGCAGAGTCATAAGGGAGGCTGAGCCTGGAGCAGGAGTGAGAGCCATAATGAGAATAGGGAGAGCAGGAGAGAGGCTAGTCAGGTATGCTACCGTGATAACAGAGACATACAGGCACTTCGGCAGGCTAGGCTTAGGGGCAGTATTCGGCTCAAAAAAGCTCAAAGCACTGGTGATATCAGGCAAGAAGAGCATTAAAGTGGAGAAGCCCCAGGAGTACAGGAGAGTATACAGGGAGATCTATGAGGCGGCAGTCAAATCGAAGCTCATGAGAAAGTACCATGACATAGGGACAGCAGTCAACATAGTGCCACTCACCAGGATAAAGGCTCTGCCATCCCTGAACCTAAAGCAGGCAACACTACAGGGCATAGAGGAGGTGAGCGGTGAAGCGCTAGCGGAAAGGCACCTAGCTAAGAGGGTAGCGTGCGCCCACTGCCCAGTAGCATGCATACACCTAGCAGCATTAAGGGAGCCATACCCAGATGAGCCATACTTCTATAAGACGACATTCGTCTCATACGACTACGAGCTGATATACTCCCTGGGAGCAATGCTGGGGGTAACAAGCACACGAGGCCTACTAAAGCTCATAGAGGCAGTGGAAGCCCTGGGGCTAGATGCAATAAGCACTGGAGTGGCGCTAGCATGGGCGACGGAAGCCCTGGAGAAGGGTGTGGTAGTAGCCAGCGAGACGATAGCACAGCTCAAGTGGGGTGATTGGGCAAGCTACCTCAAGGCAATAGAGTACATAGCAGATCAGCCGAGCCAATTCTACAAGACGCTAGCTAAGGGAGTGGCTCAGGCAGCCAGGGAGTATGGAGGCGAAGAGTATGCCCTCCACTATGCTGGCTGCGAGATACCAGGGTACCACACTGGGCCAGCAGCACACATAGGCTACGCCATAGGCGCCAGGCACAGCCACCTCGATTCAGCAGGCTACAGCCTAGACCAGAAGATCCTAGCAGCAAGCCAGCAGCCACCAAGCCCCCAGGAGCTGGTAGACAAGCTGGTAGAGGAGGAGTGCTGGAGGCAAGTCCTATCAAGCCTGGTAGTCTGCTACTTCGCAAGAGGAATATACACACCGGAAACCACAGCAAAAGCACTGAAGCCACTCGGCACAGCAGTAGACTCAGCTGCCCTAAGGGAGCTGGGACAGGAGGTATACAAGCTGAAGTACAGGCTGAAGCTGGAGCTGGGCTTTAACCCAGACAGCCTTAAGATACCCAAAAGAGCCCTAGAGACACCAACACCATTAGGCAAGATATCAGAAAGCTACTTCAAGGAAGCCATTACATACTTCAAACACAAGCTCAGCAAGATGATGGCATGAACCCCTAGAGGCACCATGGCACTAGCATGAGAACAGAGAGACAGCCGCTGCACCCAAGCTAAGCCGCTTCAGAGCATAGCTGGCACAGCATATGGCAGGTGTCTTCAGTTAAGCAGAGTAGCCTGCCCAGCAGCTGCCACCAGCGGCTAGCAGGCAGCCCATGGCGTGGATTTAGGGTCAAGTAGATCCCCAGGCTGTCCACCAAAGGTTAATATGTAGGGTTGTTGTAGTGTACTATGCCCAAGTTCGTGTTTGTCTCTGGTGGAGTCATATCGGGGCTTGGTAAGGGCGTTGTAACCGCGTCTATTGGGAGGATTCTGAAGGCTCGTAGGTACTCTGTGACTGCAATCAAGATCGACCCCTATATCAACGTTGATGCAGGTACCCTCAGGCCTACTGAGCATGGTGAGGTTTGGGTTACTGAAGATGGTGGTGAAATAGACCAGGATCTCGGGCACTATGAGCGCTTCCTCGACATGGACATCCCCAAGAAGAACAATATAACAACTGGGCAAGTCTACTTGAAGGTCATTCAGGATGAGAGGGCTGGCAAATACCTTGGTAAGACTGTGCAGCTGATCCCACACATCACAGACGAGGTCATCAGGAGGATCAGGGAGGCTGGAGATGGATACGATATCGTGCTTGTGGAGATAGGTGGGACTGTCGGAGACATCGAGAACATACCCTTCCTGATAGCTGCTAAGAAGCTTGAGCTCACTGAAGGGCGGGAGAATGTGTGCCATATCCTGGTCACCTACCTGCCTGTCCCAGGTTTTCTCGGAGAGATGAAGACTAAGCCCACTCAGCATGCCATAAAGGCACTTGGAGAGCATGGGATTATCCCAGACTTCATAGTATGTAGGTCAGAGCACCCAGTCGACGAGGTTAGGAAGAGGAAGATCTATGTCTACGCGAACATACCACCTGACAACGTGATCTCAGACCCTGATGTGGAGTTTGTGTATGAGATACCGCTGATATTCGAGGAGCAGAAGCTTGGTGAGAAGCTCCTGAAGAGGCTTGGATTAGAGCAGCGGGAGCCTGACCTCAGAGAGTGGAGGAGGCTCGTTGAGAGGCTGAAGTCCCCCATTGACAGCGTTAAGATAGCTATAGTTGGGAAGTACGTTTCAATTGGAGCCTACAGGCTCCCCGACTCGTACATTTCGATAGCTGAGGCCCTGAAGCATGCGTCAGCCCACCTCGGTGTCAGAGCTGAGGTGGAGTGGGTTAACTCACTTGAGCTCGAGAAGAAGCCGCCAGAGGAAGCCCTGTCAGGCTGCCATGGTGTGATAGTGCCAGGTGGCTTCGGCTCAACTGGAGTGGAGGGCAAGATTGCCGCGATAAGGTGGGCTAGAGAGACTCTGACACCATACCTTGGGCTATGCTTTGGGCTCCAGCTCGCTGTAGTCGAGTACGCTAGAAACGTCTGTGGGCTAGAGGGAGCCCACACAACTGAGACAGACCCTAACACACCCCACCCTGTGGTTGACATCCTCCCTGAGCAGAGGAAGCTCATAGAGGAGGGGAAGTACGGTGGAACCATGAGGCTAGGCAGCTACCCAGCTGTCCTCAAGCCTGGCACCATAGTCCACAAGCTCTATGGGAGGGATGTGGTCTACGAGAGGCATAGGCACAGGTACGAGGTAAACCCAGAGTACCATGAGGTCCTGCAGGAGCATGGGCTTGTGTTCTCCGGGATGTCCCCGGATGGGAGGCTTGTTGAGTTCATCGAGCTGCCTGCGCACCCATTCTTCGTTGGGACGCAAGCTCACCCCGAGTTTAAGTCGAGGTTCCTCAAGCCGCATCCGCTGTTCAAGGGCTTTCTTGAAGCTGCTCACAGGAGG
>QMWA01000105.1 GCA_003661385.1 Thermoproteota archaeon
ACCGAGAAGCCGGCTGGGGCAGCCACGCCAGCTCAGCGGGCACACGGTAAGTCAGCAGACAGCCAGGTGTGCTGTAGCAGCTATCACAGCTTGCAGACATATAGCTCCATAGCTGCGGTTAGCAGCTAGCCAGGCTGCTTAGGACACTGTTGGGATGTTGGCTTCCCTGAGTAGCTCTCTGAAGCGTGCTATTGGCTGCTGAGCTATTCTCGCAGCTATCCTTATGTCTCCTGTCTTGATGTAGTAGAGTAGTGCTGCCTTCAGTGGCTGAGGCTGCCTCTGTATGAAGCTCCAGTCAGCATGCTCCTCCCTTATACGCCTAGCCTCCTCCAACCTCCTCCTCCACTCCTCTAGCTTCCTCTCCACTTCTCTATCACCTCTCTTATAGCCTCCTCTAGGTCTCTCCTGGGGAACTTGTGCTTGGTCTCGTGCTCGTACCTCTGGAATAGGTGGAGTAGCTGGCTTCTAGTCTGGATTGCAGCCAGCTTTCTGGCGGCTATCTCCTTTAGTAGCTCTAGAGCCCGCCACACTTTGACAGCAGAGTACTCCTGTATCATGTCAGCTACCATCAGTGCTCCTGTGTTCTCTGTGAGGACGATGTAGCCTTTCTGCTTACCTAGTGTGAGGCATAGTGCTTCAGGGATCTCTATCCTACGCATATGTGGCCTTGTGGCCACGAGCTCCACTAGCTGCTCTGCTTCACGCCTCTTGTCTGGGCTTGGTGTGAACAGGGTGAAGTACCCTGAAGCCAGGTTGTCAGCTACCCACTCTACTGCTGGACTAGACCTGACTTCTGCTAGCACATCCTCGAGGAGAAATACAGCTGAGAACACCTTTCTCATGAGGTCTCTGAGCGAGAAGCTCGCCCAGTCCAGTATGAAGCATGTGTCAGCTACAGCTATGCTATGCGACATTGGGGATCCCAGCTTTGATCCTGAGCTTATTCATCTCGTCTAGAGTTAAGCCAGCTATCCTAGAGGCTACATACAGGTCTCCTGTCTTGATGTAGTAGAGTAGTGCTGCCTTCAGTGGCTGGGGCTGCCTCTGTATGAAGCTCCAGTCAGCATGCTCCTCCCTTATACGCCTAGCCTCCTCCAACCTCCTCCTCCACTCCTCCAGCTTCCTCAAGGCTCCCTCTTAAGTGAGCAGCATGTGCTTATTTAAGTGATGCCGTTTGCTTATGTAGCCTAGAGCCGCGGAATACAAGGTGCTTGCAGTTAAAACAATCCCACAACTTGCCTCCAACAGGCGCTCCTAAGCCCTAGATTATCTTGAATTCTATTGGTGTCTTTCTTGGCCTTGTGGGGTGAACTCTATTTCCCACGAGTCTGTCTCTGGCCTACCTATTATCAAGTCCACACCCTTCCTAAGGTTCTCTGCCATCTCAAACCTAGCTCCACTGGGAACTTCTACACCCTGAAACCTGACATACACGTTGCAGTATCCTGTCATCTTTAGTTTTCCTTCTTTGTCTGCTGTTTTGAGCTCGTATGGCTTTTTAGTGGGGTGTAGGCTCCTAGCTCTTCTGCTATCCTCCTTGATATCACGCTTCTGCTAGCGCCAGTGTCTACTAGAGCCTCCAGCTTGACAGCCTTTCCACCATGCTCAAGCTCAACGTCAGCTGAAGCCTGCTCAGCTCTCAAACAGACACCTAGGCACAGAAGCTGCGTCCTTGATTAAGGCTTCTGTGCGTCAATATAAGTGTTTGGTCTAGTAGCTTACTGTTGTTTTTGGTGTTTTCTCCTGTAGCTCTAAGCTGATGCTTATGGAGGATGTGCTGGTGGCAGTTAGGTGGTTCTGGGGTGTACTGCCAGAGGCTGCTTTAGGGTCCCCTGCCTGCAGTGGATAGCATGACATGTTCTCAGCTGCTTTGGGTTAAGGGTGTGCGCTTTAGCTGCCTTGAGAGGCTGGGACTCAGGCCGTGTGGTAGCCATGCATGCTGTTCTTCCGCTGACTGCTGGAGAGCGCTATAGTGGGAGCTTTGAAGTTGTCGGAGGTCTATCACATTAGGCTACTGACGTGTTGGGTTGTAGTGTTGGCAGTAAGCTTTTAAGGTTGGTTGCTGTTGCTATGGTGTGAGGCAGACAGTAGCTTTGATACTTGCAGCTGGGCAGGCATCTCGGATGAGGCCTTACTCTAGGGAGATGCCTAAGTGCCTTTTTGAGCTTGCTCCAGGCCTCTCCATCCTAGATTACACCCTGCGTGTGTTGAGGGAGGAGGGTGTTGATAGGGTTGTTGTCGTCACGAGGCCTAGCTTGAAGCAGGCTTTTGTCGAGAGGTATGGGAGCTCAGTTGAGGTTGTGACTACAGATGCTGAGGAGGGGTTCGGTAACCTCTACTCCCTGAAGGCTGGAATGGATGCAGTTGATGGCGAGGAGTTCCTGCTGCTGATGTCAGATCACATCTTTGAGCCGAAGATCTTGAGGAGGCTGATTAGGGGAGGTGGAGGTAAGGCGTTCACGCTCTGCCTTGACAGGAACCCTCCGTGGGATAAGATAGAGGAGGGGCTGAAGGTTGTTGTGAGAAATGGCGTCGTGGAGCAGGTTGGGAAGCAGGCTCCACCGTACTATGGAGTCGACACAGGGCTCTTCTACTGCTCTAAGGGGGCTAGGAGGGTCGTAGATGAGACCATAGCTGAGCTAGGGCCTAAGGCTACGATAGCAGACGCCTTGAGGAGGGCGATAGGGGAGAGGGAGGTTGGGTATGTTGATGTGACTGGCTTGATGTGGCTTGACGTGGACACGCCAGAGGACCTAGAGAGCGCTAGGAGGATGCTCCCTAACCTGCTTAGAAGGAGCTTGGTCAAGCCTGAGGACGGCCCTGTCTCAAGGTACTTGAACAGGCCTATCTCCACAAGGATCTCAGTCTGGCTCTATCTTAAGGGCTGGTATGTAAGCCCTAACCTGGTCTCGCTGATCTCCTTTGCCGTAGGCTTAGCTGGCTCCATTTCGATAGTGCTTGGGCTCAACCTGCTTGCTGCAGCTCTTATCCAGGCTGCATCCGTGCTCGATGGAGTCGACGGGGAGATTGCTAGGCTCTTCCAGAGAGCTAGCAGGTTTGGCGGCATCTTCGACGCGATGCTAGATAGGTACGCTGACCTGTCTGTAGTCGCTGCTATAGGCTTCACCCAGTGGCCTCTCACGCCGCTTCAGGTCCTGCTGCTGACCATAGCAGCTGGAAACGTCTTCATATACAGCTACGTAACGCACATGGCTGAAAAGCAGGTTGTGAGGAGGATCAGAGCCTACAGCCCAGCTGGCAGAGATGTGAGGCTGCTTGCTGCAGCTATAGCAGTAGCCTTGCAGAGGCCTTGGGCTTTTATAGCCTACCTGGCTTCAGTGCCGCTAGCTATGTCCTCTGCTGTAGCTGCTCTCTCGGCTAGAGCAGCTCCCAGGAGGAGGGAGGCTAAGGTTCCTAAGAGGCTTCCAATCCCTCACCTTGAGCTTGAGGGGGAGAGGCTCACTGAGATAGAGGAGAACATAACTCAGCTTCTGTCAGCTTCTCTGAAGCTCTTCATAGCGCTGGTCATCTTGAAGACTGCTGGAAGCCTGATATCTGGCATCGGAGCTGTGGAGCTCGGCCCCATCTCGGTGAAGCCAGAGCATGCTGTCGGGTTCCTCCAGCTCATGGCAACAGTCTACTTCGGCTACAAGATCCTGATGTCCTCAATCTTCTTCACAGACTTGATGTCAGAGTGGCTTGTGAGGAGGATAGGGGTTGTGACTAGGGCAGCTGTCAGGAGAGGGCTAGCTGACATCATATACCTTGGGTTCATAGCTCTCCTCATGAAGACCATACCTCCGCTGCTAGAGGAGATGCCTAGGGCTGGAGCTACTGCAGCCAAGCTGTCGACGCTAGCTCTCCTAGCACTCTTCATCCTGGTGACATATGACCTAGCTAAGCTGTTCTACAGGAGCTTCAAGGGGATCTACAACAGGGCTGTCTCCAGGATAGCTGAGAAGCTCAAGCAGCTCAGTGAGGAGAGGCACAGAGCTAGCGGGCCAGCTGGCTGATGAGCTCCACGACTTCAGCTGGAGAGGAGGCTTCACCTACCAGAGCTGGAGCCCTGCTTGCCCTAGCCTCCCTCCTGAAGGCATCCTCGACGTCTCTGACCTGCTCCTCACTCAGCAGAGGGACTGCTCTCCTGGCTCCAGGGAGCTTAGCTGAGGCTGAGAGCGGGGTGAGCTGAGCTAGCCTAGCTGAGGCAGCGTAAGCTGCCCTCACCACCTTTATGGTGGGCTTGAGCACCAGCGTGTAGACTGCAGTACGCCTGTCTACTGGCCTAGCTATGGCAAATGGGTGGCTGCAGCACTCTAAGTCCCTTCTGGAAGGGACTGCAGGCCCCATTGGGTGGGTGTGAGCTGAAGCCTCTACCCTAGAGCTCCAGGCTTCAAGGGCCACTGGGCTTCTAGACCTCATGAGCACTAGCCTGCCTCCCCTTACTGCTGCAGCTGCCTCAGCCAGCCTTGCTCCAAGCTTCCTGACCAGGGCGAAGCCGGCTTCATCTGGTGAGAGGCCTGATGCAGCCTCTAGGGCTTCAGATGGGCTAGCTGACCTCAAGGCTTCTGGAAGCAGCGCCAGCGCTGCTATAGCCAGCTTAGCTGTGCTGCAGCCTGCTGCCTTCAGGAAGGCCTTCAGCAAGGCTCCTCAACTCCCATGCTTCTCCAGCTCCATGCATCGCTGAGGCAAGCAAGGGAGCTCGCTCTCGGCTTTAAGGCTTATGTGCCTAGCACACGCTTATAGTGGCCGGAGCAGGCTGGAGCACGCTAGCTATAGGGGGATGCTTAGAATCGACTTGAGGCACTCGATGATGTCGCAGGCTTCTGCGGGCTTTAGGACTATGGGCTTCCTGCTGTAGTCTACCTCTAGCAGGCTGAGCTTCTCTAAGAGCTTAGCTGACGCAAGAGCCTCTCTGGAGGCTATCATGAGCTCAAGTGGGCCTAGGGACTCTCCATGCATCCTTCTGACGGCCTCGCTGAGCGTGGCCTTCGGCTGGCAGGCTTCTAGAAGCCTGCTCAGCCTCCCTGCATACTCCCTTATGAGCTCAAGGCCTCTCCTCCTGGCGTCCTCGACTGGAGGCCCGTGGCCAGGGTAGGCTTTCACTCTTGGAGCTGAAGCAAGGGATCTCAGGTGGGCTTCTAGGTCTATGAAGGACGGGGGCTTGCCTGCTAGCATCAGGTCTCCTGCTATCAGAGCTCCCTTGAGCAGGTATGATGTGTGAGCTACGGTGTGGCCTGGTGTCGCAAGGGGCTCAGCTGGAAGCCCCCGGGCCTCTTCAGCTGCCTCAATATAGCTGTCAGGGATCTTCAGCAGCTTATACCTCCTGTAAGCCCTCTTAACAACCCACTCCACCACTGAGCTTGGTAAGGCAGCTGCTTCAGCTACAGGCTTCAGGTTCACCTCGATCATCGCATCTATGCTTGAAAGCATCTCAAGCTCAGCTCTGCTAGCGACTACAACGGCTCCGGTGGCCTCCCATAGCTCCTGGAGGGCAGCTGAGTGGTCCCAGTGGTGGTGTGTGAGCATCACATAGCTTATGGACGGCAGAGCTGGCTGGATCCTCTTGATGAGCAGCCTGGCGTCAGCTCCCACGTCAAACAAGGTGGACTCATGGATGTACACGTTCACGTGCGCAACCCACCTGCTAACTGGCAGCTGCACTCTCAGCACAAGCACCACTAGCAGACGCACACCAGGGCAGGCTTATAACCTTGGAGCATACGCCAAGGCTGCTTCAGCTGCGCAGCAGAGGAGCATAGCTAGTAGCAGTGTGATGGTGGCTATGAAGGCTGAGACATAGGCTTGGTGAAGGGCTGGATAAAGCTACACAACAGAGGCAGAGCCAAGAGAAAGCCAGAGATAACAAGAAGAACAGTCTACATCAAGAGCACGCTGTTCAGGGTCAAGGGGAGCAAGCTCATCATCAGGATAGTCGCCAGGGAGCGTTACCTGGAGGTGGACCTGTCGAGGTTCGACTACCTGCCCAGAGACTACGACTCCATCGGTGGCCTGCTGATGACCGATGACAGGCTCTACATCACGTTTAAGCGCTCTGCAGAGCCAAAAGAGCCCAAGGGGTGGTCAGCCTTCGACGTGAACGAGACTAACGTGACGGAGGCGAGGGACGGAGCTGGAGTGATC
>QMWA01000106.1 GCA_003661385.1 Thermoproteota archaeon
CCTATAGCAGCTCCACTACGCTCACAGATCTCAGCTGCAAGAGGCTTAGTTGAGGCAGTCACCAAGGCTAAGCCAGCTGCAAGAAGCGCAGCTGAAGCGGCAGCAGCTGCAGCAGACCTCCTAGCAGACAAGGCCATAAGGGAAGTAGCTAGTAGAGCTAGCCCTAGAGCAATGGGCTTACCCCTCCCAGCCCTATCGCTCAAGTAGCCTGCTAGAGGCTTCAGGAAGGCCATCACAGCAATCATGAAGCTCAGCAAGAGTCCAGAAAGCCACTCAGCTCCCCTCATAGACTCGAATAGAGGCAGGTAAGTCTCGAAAGCTTGATACCCCATGTAGCATGAGGCTTCAACAGCCCCAACCAAAGCCACACCCCAGCTCAACCCAAATCCACCAGCAGCCCCAGCCCTCCCCCTAGCTTCACTCACCTGGCTCAAGAGCAAGAGCACAACAGCGCCTGTAGCTGAGCACAGCAAGAACACGGGGTGAAAGCCTCTCAAGTAAATCAGGGCTCCAGCTATACGAGGAGCCAGAGCCCTACCAGCTAGCATAAGTGAAGAAAGCAGCCCCATAAAAGCCCCCTATGCTCAGGGTACAAGTCAGACACCAAAGCATATGAGACTGGGACAAATATGGCTGTAGCAGCCCCATAGTAAGCCCTGACAGCAGCAAGGCTCAAAGCACCCCTAGCAGCAAAGTAAAGCAAGGGAGCAGATAGGAAAACAACACCACTAGCCAAGAGAAGCCTCCTACGCCCATACAAATCCGAAAGCCACCCACCAATAAAGTTAACGAATATACCCGTCACAGTTGAAGCAGAGCAGACAACACCTATAGCAGCAAGCCCAAGCCCAAGGCTCCTAGCATAAAGAGGGAGAGTAGGAGCCTTACTCATCGTAGACCCAAGTATAGCAAAAAACCCAGCAGCAAAAACAAAAACAACCCTACGCAACAAACCACCACCAGGCCCAAACACTACACATTAAAAGCATCAGCAGCCAGCAAAGCTCTTTATGCCAAATCCCTACTCTACCCCAAACCCAAGTATCACATGGCCTCACTCAACCTTCCAAGGTTCTATGGCATCACTTTTACAGCTGGCCAGAAGATCCTACCTCTTCTAAGGCCACCCTCAAGGCTAGCTTACACTCTGAGAGCACTCGATAAGCTTCATAGGACATCATCCCTCACACCACCTCCCTGATGCCACTAGATGGAAGTTGGGAAGAATATCATCTGATCCTCCACCTCCGATAGAGTAGCTTGATGCCAGCTTCCTACTATCCAACTTAAAGTGCAAGATAGGTCTCTAGTTTGGCTCTGGTGCGCTTAAGAAGCCTCCATTGTCTCTTGAGCCACTTATGCTTGGGGCTTGTGGAGACAATTTCCTTTTACTGCTAGAGTTCTTTAGCTGTGTTTGATGTGTCATTTTGGTTTTAAAGGTGACATATCTTTAAATAGTTTACGTGCCATATTATGTCGAAAGGTGACTACAGTGTACTTGGAGAGCTTTAGGGCAGCATTAGCCAGGAGCTGGTCGGGGAGCTTATTTAGAGTTAGAGATGCTGAAAGAGTGCATCCTAGGGCTAAGGAGTATTTGCATAGGTTAAGCAAGAGCGGCGTGGTAAGGCGTATTAGCTGGGGCTGGTATTACATACCTGAAAGCTACAGAGACCCCTGGGACTTCCTAGCTAAGGATAAGGGGTTTAAGGTTGTGATCAAGCAGACAGCAGCGAGCATATGGAACTACGATTTCATCCACCGAGACATATACCGCCTAGCAGTCGAGGACAGATCCTATAAGAGGGCTTTAGAGGACTTCGCGGAGCAGATGGGCTGGAAGTTTGAAGTCGAATACCATGATAAGGTTCCCTATGAGTATATGAGAGTCGATGGCCTGCTCATTGAAACTCCAGAGTCCTGTATAGTAAGCTGCATATCTGAGTGGTCCTTCACAGATGCCCTAGCAGTCCTCTACTTCAGGAGAAATGAAGTGGACTTTAAGAAGCTAAGGAGGATGGCCAGATGGAAGCGCATATCCAGAACTGATATCAGAGCCTGGATAGCAATAAAATACGGCTGTAGCCTATTAAACAGGAAGTTGGGGAGACAAATCTTCAAGGTTAAACCCACCAGCTTAAAGCATGATGATATCAGAGAGCTGGTAAATGAGGCTGTCGAAAAGGTGATAGAATTCGCCTAGAGCTATAGAACTGATGAAGCACCGCGAGGAGGAAATACTTAAGGCTCTGAAGCACTTATCTAAAAGGACGAATGAGTTCAGCAATCCCAGAATTCTCCTAATAGGAGGCTATGCCCTAAGAGCTTTCATCTCCTTAACGAGGTTTACGAGAGACTGCGACTTTGCACTCAAGGGAGAAAAGAGATGGGCTATAGACTGGATACGCTACCTCCTTCCAGAGGGATTTTCCATCGAGTATCTAGAGAAACGTGGTAGCTACGCTTTATGAAGTGTGTTAAGCTCATTAGCCACGGTAATACTAAGATTAAGGTATCTTTGGATTTCATGGAAGGCGAGATAAGAGGAAGAGAGCCAAAGGATGTGATATTGATAGACGATGCTATGATAAAGGGGTCACAAGTAACTATTCCAGTAGCTGGTGAGGAGGTTACTGTTCTCGCTCCAAGCTATGCCGATTACTTCATAATGAAGGTGGTCTCCGCCAGACCATCTGACATTCGAGATCTAGCTTCATTATTGCTGGAGCTAGGACTTCCCTCAGGCTTAATCGAGCGAATAAGACAAATCCTACCTTATCCAGAGGTCTTCAAGTCCAAACTCGAGGAAAATATAATTCCTGTAATGAAAAGGAAAACCTTCATAGACAGTTGGAAAGGTGTCTTCGGAACCACAAAGTATAGAGAGGAAGACAGAAGGAAGGTGATTAAGCTACTGGAGAAACTTCTCGAGGAACTACGTGAATAGCAGGCTGTCAAAACTTTATATAAAAGTTTGTGCTCTAGAGCTTAAGACACAATCTCATAAAGCCATAAGAAGTTTAAGAAAAGCCAGAAAGCCCGCTGAGAGCAGCTTTAGAGTGTGAAAGCTAAGCACCCTGAGCCAGAGGCTGTTGTAAATGCAGTCAACTAGGTTTGGCTTATGGTTAGTGTCTGAATGGCATTAAGCTGAATGCGTGATTAGTAACCCATTGGCTATTGCAGCTATGCTACCTGGGTAGTAGAGTAGCGTAGACTCTATTAGCATTATGGCTCCAGCTACGGTTAAAGCTCCTACAGTTTAGAATAGCGATGATGTAAGGGACTTTGGTATGGAGACCTTAACTTGCTCACTCTAAAGCCTCACTCTAGAACTCAGCTTTAGCGTATAGAATAAGCTTAGACATAGGTGAGGTAAGGGCAGCTTGCGTTAGAGTTCGGTAGCCATGGGCTGCTTCCACTGGGGCTTAAGGCTAGCATAAGCTGGTAGGCTAGTGTTCAATGGAGCTAAAATAGCCCCTATCCTAGAGCAGGCGAACAAAGCCTCCAAAACCTCAACCCTACCCCAAGACAGCACCGCTACAACATCCCCCAGCCCCACACCAAGCTCACTACACATATACCCCGCAAGACGCTTGGCCCTCTCACTAAGATCCCTGAAGGAAAACCTCCTAACAGCTCCAGCTGCGTCATCAGCTAGCGCAACCCAACCTGGAGTAAGCTCAGCCCTCCTCTCAACCCACGTATTTACCCAAAACCCCCTATATGCAATGGCCTCCTGCATCAAGCCACCATAACCCACAGCTACCACATGATTTAAAGATGCAGCCTAAGCAGGCAGCTCAAATAGCTTAAACACCTCATCCATTGCGCGCAGGATAGCAGCCAGCAGGCTACCTAGGCTAAAGCCGCCAGCAACCCTTTTAGGCTACCGCTGAAGGCACAGAGCATAGCATGCCTCCAGCTAAACCCGACTGCAAGACCTTCATCAAGCAGCCACACAGTCCAAATCTGAAGCCTACGCCCCCGAGGCCGCAGCCACACACCCTAGGAGCCTACAGCCACAGCCTAAATGCTAGCTGGTGTCCACCATGAGCTGTGATGTCAGCCTAGAGGTCAGGGAGGCCATCCACAGCCTACTGAAGATGATGTACTCGCTCAGCAGCAGGCTCATATGGAAGGCTCAAGAAGCCCTAAACTCACCTAGCCAGCCTACACCACCTGCATTCGACCTGATAGACTGCCTGCCATTCGACGAAGCCCTACTAGTCTGCGCCCACCTGCTGAAAGAAGGCTTCAAGCATGGAAGAGACTTCAAAGTCTATAGGTGCGGCCCCAGCTACGGCATCACACTCGGGGAGAAGGCATCAAAGGCTACCAGCCAGCTGATCCAAGACCTCCAAGCTGCTAGAGTCATCCAGAAGCTAGCCACAGAAGTCCTAAGGGAGTGGAGGAGCTCAGCTGGAAGGAGGTGCGGCGACGTCTACGAGGCCATCGAGCTCGCCTCCATGGCTGCAGCTGAAAGAAGCAAGCTAAGCAGCAGAAGATGCCCACAATGCGGAAGAAACACAGGGGTAGAGGTAAAGGAAGCCCTACACGGAAGAACCTACGTGATCTCTGCGAGATGGATATGCTGCAACCACAGGGAAAAAGCCACCATATCACTCACCTACTAACATGGCAGCAGAACCCATAAGCCAGCGCAACCCAGCCCAAGCTCACCCTCCCCTCAATGTATTTATCCAAACCCTCATACACAATAGCACCCTGCATCAAGCCACCACACGATTTAAAGATACAACCTAAGGCAAAGCAGCCCAAACACACTTAAACACCCCAACTTGCACCACTAGTGCACATGAATGAAGAGGGAGCATACTGATACCAGGGGAGCTAAGAGAGAAGAGCAAGTGCAGAGTGTTTAAGCCAGAGGGGCAGGTGATGGAGCCATATTCCTAGAGCCCCTAGATACAGCTGTAAGAAGGCTTGGAGGGAAGTACAGAGGGGTGCTAAAAGCCAGCATAGAGGAACTCGAGGAAGTAGAAGAGAAGTACCTTAGGAGCAAGGGTTAGGATATGATCGCCTACAGGATCCTACTTGATGCAGATGTATTCATGTCCTACTTGACTGCAACAACTTATACAGGCATGCCTGAAATTATAGATGCCATCCTGAAGGACGCCTATAGCATACACGTCCTCTGAAGTCTATAGCGACATAATAGCAGCTCTCAGAAGCAGTGGAGTCCCATTGCCTAAAGTCATAGAGTTCATAGAGGATATAGCTAAGATGCCACCTGAGCCACTGCCTCTCACACCTGAGATCGCAGCTGAAGCTCTGAGGCTCTACGAGAAACAACCACGGCCCTAGAAGGCTCCACTACTTCGACTCATATCACATAGCTACAGCAAAACACTACAACCTACCACTACTAACAAGCGACAGATACATCATAACACACTCAAGAGAGCTTGAAGTCAGAGTGATAGACCTCAGAAGGCTGTGAACTGCTGCTACATCGACAGCAGCCTCACCCTAGCTCAGCAAGCCACCAACAACCTTCACCTGCAAGGAGCACGCCAACTTAGCCGTACACCCACGGACAGCATGCTGCCAGCTTCAGGAGACCCCTTAGACCATAGGAGATGAAGCTGGCAGCATAATCTCATTACCTGCTGCCCTAGCAGCTGCAGGCCTTATAGCAGAAGTATCACCTCTAACATCATTTGAAGCAGCTTACCTACTTCCCCATACAAGAATGCTGAGGCTATAGCCTAAAGCCACGGGGCTTCGGCAGGCAGGCTTATAAACACACATTGAGCAGTATGCAGGTGAGTGTATGGAAGCTGGGCACACAGCCTTCCTCCTATCCTCCCTCGCCTTCGCACTCTACATAACATGCCCCAGGATGACTGCCATGATAGCCACGCAAGCCAAGCTAACCGGCATAAACCCGTTTCTAGTGATTTTAACTGGTTCTCTGCTAGGTGTCCCGATGTTCTACCTACTCTACCTCATCCTCAAGCACATCGGTGTAGGCGCGGCAGTTATAGCAGCTGCGCTACTAGACGCTGGTGCAGCACTCCTAATGGGCGGGCTAGACCTGAAAGCAGGCATAGAGCTAGCCACAATAACCGTGTTCGTTTACATAGGCATAAGAGTAGCCCCCATAGCAGC
>QMWA01000107.1 GCA_003661385.1 Thermoproteota archaeon
GCAGCACTCCTAATGGGCGGGCTAGACCTGAAAGCAGGCATAGAGCTAGCCACAATAACCGTGTTCGTTTACATAGGCATAAGAGTAGCCCCCATAGCAGCCGAGCTCCTGACAGCCTAACCAGCAGCAGCCTACAGCCACCACATGACTTAAAGGCCAGCTGAATGCCAACTAAGCTGAGGTGCTGCCATTGCCCTCTAGGGTCGTGGTTGCACGCGGAGAAGACCCATTCAAGCTTGTTGAAAGGGGGCTGAAGCACTTTGAGAAGCCTACTCAGCATAGGGTTGTGGTAAAGCCTAACCTGATCATAGATGAGCCCCCGCCTACAACTACACCATGTGACACCATAGAGGCACTCATCAGATACTACCTGGAGGAGGGTTATGAGGTCATAGTAGCAGAGGGGTCAGGCTGGTGTGAAACCTCCAAGGCATTCAGGAAGCTAGGGTACACAAAGCTAGCCCAGGAATACGGTGTTAAGCTCGTAGACCTGAACACAGATAGATACGAGCTTGTAGCAAACCCCAGTGCACTATACCTCAAGAGGTTCGAGAAGCCCCTAACCTTAAAGGACGCCTACATCATATCAGCACCAGTACTCAAAGAGCACTCGATAACACAGGTCACGATATCACTGAAGAACATGCTAGGCGCAACCCTAGGGGAGAAAGCCAAAGTAGCCAAGAAGGGGAGGTTCCACAGGAAGCTAGATGAGAGCATAGTAGACATCAACATGTACCTCAAGCCCCAGCTAGCTGTAGTAGACGCCAGGACAGCAGGCATAAGAGGAGAGCTGAAGTCAACACCACTAAAGCTAGGGGTGATGCTGTTCTCCAGCGACCTAGTTGCAGCAGACTCCATAGCATCAACACTCCTAGGGAAAAACCCACTCAAAATAGGCCACATAAAACTAGCCCAGAAAGCAGGACTAGGGACAGCAGACCCAACCAAGATAAAAGTAGACTACATCTGAGGGCACAAGCCAGAAAGCAGGCAAGAGACGCAGACACAAGAATGCCGTAAGCACCCTCAAGCCTCCACAGCCTTACCAGGCAAGGGAGAGAAGCCACCCACATTCTCTGCTCAGCAGATAAAGCTGAGAACAAGCTCACCGTACTCCCTCAGCCAAAGCTACATAAACCACTCAAATAAGAGGATCTTAAGTGTTGCAGCCTTATCTGTCAAGCCCCACACACGCCTGTGTGCACGCACTACACACGCACGAGATGTTTGCTCTCGAATGCTCCAATACCCCCCATGAGATTATTAAACTCCCTCAGATAATGGCTTTAGAGCATTAAGAGGAGTCAAGTTGAAATGTTTTATAAGCATACTACTTCACGGGGAAAGTCATGTCTTGTGGCATTATAAAGCTTCGTGTATCTAAGGATGCCATAAAGGAGCTATTCAGCTCCAGAAAGATTAGCGTATCTAAAGGTATTGATAAAGTGCTTGACAAATACTCCGAAAAGGTTGAGGTAGATGTATTAAAGGAGTTCCTTGAAGATAGGAGGTAGTAGGCCAATGAGCTTAGTGATTGATGTCTCAGTTTTCATCGATAGGCTCTTCGTAATATGATGAAGGGCGTAGTAGCAGAGCACGCAGCCTCTTCAAGCTTGTGGATGAGGGAGACATTAACATATTTGAGCCTCAGGTGTTTGGTATAGAACTTGCTTCACAGCTGGCTCGAAGAAAACCTAGAGATGTAGCTAGAAGAATATATGATGAGATAATGGATAAAGTCATCGTTGTTGATGAGATAGGGTACGATCTGCTCCTAGACGTTGCCTTATCAACCGCTTGCAGAGCTATAGATGCATTTTATATCGCTATAGCAAGCGTCATCTCCGCTATGCTAGTAAGTGCTGACAAAGTAATGGTTAGCAATGCGAGAAAGTATAGTGTAGAAGCATACTATATCCACGACTTAAATGAATACAGCACCCTAATGTCGAGAATTAGTCAGTCATAAACCTAAGTACTACACCCACCTATTTGCTCCCTTAGATTAATTCGTTTCAAAGTTAAAATCAATACCTCCTGCTCTAAGCAGCATAAAAGTACCTACTCCACCTTAATCCCCTTCCTAACCCTATATAGCAGCCAGCAGCCTGAGTTAAAGCCTGCTTGCATGCACCCAGACCCAGTAGGCTGCAGGCTGCCTCACATATTAGAGGTGGCAACTCTAACAGTTTATAAACATGTTAGAGATATGGGTTCTGTATGGAGCCGCTGGTCAGGAGGCATAACCCCTGGTGGAGTGGCGAGAGTGATCCTGTAGTAGAGAGGTGGCGTAGAGCCTCAGTCAAGTGGATCCCAGAGTGGATTAAGGAAGTCAGCTTAGAGCCCTTCTCCCTCAACTTCGTGATAGGCCCTAGGCAGGTTGGGAAGACAACTGGGCTCAGGCTCCTCATCCACAGGCTGCTAGAGGATAGGAGCCCATATCAGCTCTTCTACTTCAACTGCGACTTCACAGCTGACATGGAGCACCTCAGGAGGGTGCTGGACCTCTATCTGTCAGTTAAGAGGGCACATGGCCTCAGCGAGTGCTTCATCTTCCTAGATGAAGTAGGCAGCACCGCAGGCTGGTGGAGGGTAATCAAAGGGTACATAGACCTCGGGGCACTCGACGACTGCGTCCTCACCCTAGCTGGGTCATCAACCCTAAGGCTCAAGGGGGAAGTAGAGCTCTTCCCAGGGAGAAGAGGCAAGGGAACAGATGTAAAAGCCCTCCCCCTAACCTTCAAGGAGTTTGCTGAAGTACACGGCGTAAAAATACCCCTATCAGGCAACCTAGAAAGGGACATAGCTGAAGCAAAGCTCTACCAGGACAAGCTAGAAGACCTATTCAAGCAATACCTGAAGCTAGGAGGGTTCCCACTCTCAATAAACAGAGACGAGAGAGCCCCAGAGTACCTGCTCCTAGCCCTCGAGGGAGAGCTACTGAGGCTAGGGAAAAGCCCACAAATCGCAAAAGCCATAATCTCATCCATCATGAGGAAAGCCCCCTCACCACTATCATACTCAGCCATAGCCAAAGACATAGGAGTCTCGTACAAGACAGTAGAAGACTACATCCAAACACTCAGAAAGCTATTCCTCCTAGAAATAGCCTACCACAAAGAAGGAAAGAGAATACTATGGAGAAAAGAGAAGAAAATCTTCTTCCTAGACCCATTCATAGCAAACACCCTAGCAGAGTGGGCAGGCGAAGCCCCCCTACAAGCCTCAATATACGAGTGGGTAACCCAAGCACACCTCCATAGAAAATACGGGGAAGTATACTACTACAGAAACGCCTATGAAATAGACTGCATAGCCCGAAACCTCAAAATAGAAGTAAAAGCAGGAAAACCCCACAGAAAATACCCAAAAAACACAATCACACTAACACAAGAGGACATACCCCCATTCCTATATGCACTAAACACATAAAACACTAACCCACCAACACAAATAACAGCCCAACACACAGCAAACAACAGGACAAATACAGAAAACACCTCCAGCCAAAACCTAAAAGAGAAAGCCAGAAAATGAGGCTAAGCAAACCGAATACAAAAGCAACCCCAATGAAAAAGTCAGCAGGATCCCTAGAGGAGTCTACCAGCCTCCTGTAAAGTTGTAAAAGCTTAATGAAGGTCGACGATAAAGCCTTTGTTCTAAGCTTAATGACAGCTTCTATAGCTTGCTCTGGGTTTTAGCTGCTTCCATAGCCGAGTAGGTGTGTTGTGCCACATCTGAGGCTGATACCCTGTTCGGTTTACTTTAAGCTTGGTTTAGAGGCCTTCAGGCTGCCAGCAGCATCCAGGTGGCTTATGCTACATTGGTACGCTAACCAATGTAGCATCTTCTCTTCTCTTGCTGACGAAGAGAGGAGCTCCTCGCTGCAGGAGATGGGCTTTTAGCTTGAACCTAAAGGCCTTAAGCACCCTTATAGCAGGGAGGCTGAAGGAGGCTATAGCAGGGAAGCTCGATGCCCGCGAGCTACAGTAGTATGGGCTTTAGCACCCTGAACCCCTAACTCAATAACCTGACTTTCCTTTTAGTGTGGCTGTTAGCTGGCTTGAGCTTCATTCTGCCAACAGTCTTAACTTCCAACTTCCTCAATAGGCTTTAGGCAGCACCATATACACTACTCGCGTCAGCAAGAGTTCAGTCTCCTTGCTAGCACTAGGCTTCTTAACGTTTCACATTCTCACTCTAACATAACCTAATTAAGCTCTCACTAGAAACTGCTTATAGGCTTTGACCAGGCTGTTCTAACCAGCAGTACGTAGCTTAACTTAAGCTAGGTGAGCAGCTCCAGACAGTAAGCCTCTGGCAGCATGTCGACCACAACACTTTTAAGGCATAAAATTAACCCTTAGAAAAAACAGTGTCTATCTTACTTTCCTTTCACTTTTTACTTTCTTCTTGACCTGTAGTGGCTTAGGTGAGCTGGTAAGGTTGCCTAAAGAGGCCTTCCCTGTTGGAGGTAGGGTGGATAGGAGGCTACCGCGGTAAGCCTTTACCATACGCTACATAGGTAGCTTAGACGGAAGCTAATGCAACGTTAACCTCATAGGTAGGGTTAATCCTGCTGGGAATGGAGATAGTGACCTCAGGGAAGGGGATACCGGCTCTGCTAGGAAGGCTAGAGACAGTAGGAAGCAGGAGGCTATATCCTAGGGAAAGCCACCTACATGATAGAAGCCTACACCTTCACCCACTATCAGAGCTCCTCAACACACTTAAGCTAGGGCGTACAGCAAAAGAAGCTGAAGCCGAGAAAGCGGTAAGAGAGCTAGTAGAAAGAGCACAGCAAAAATACCAGGGAGAGCTAAATATCGTAGATGAGCTAGACCAGGTAAGAGCGCTTCCAGATTAATATGGAGGTGAATGGAAGGCTTCTTCTGCGCCTTTAAGCGAGATTGCTTCTAGGTTCAATTAGGTGATGTACATGGAGTCTATGCTTGCTGCTCCGTGGGGTAACCCTGGAAGCCTGGTTGGAGTGGGGTTAGAGAGCATGTTGAGGATATCGTGACTTTGTAAGCGAGTTTTACAGCGGTGATGGGTGCTGATCCAGCTGATCCACCTAGGGCTGGTGTGAGGTTTTGAGTAGGGGTTAGAGGTATGATGTGAGCTTAACTTATCTTATTCAAGCTCATTGGGATAGGGTCTAGGGTTGTTAGAGGGTTATGTTGGCTTCTTGATAGTATGGGAGCTGTTGTCTCTTATATCTGAGCCTACAAGTACTTGGTGTAGGGCTTGCTTCGCAGCTGGTGTCTAATGGGTTTTAGTGAGGCTGTGGCTTATGCTAGGATGCTAGGTATGCTGCTAGAGCCTGTAGATTTATTAGGGAGTGGGCTACTATGCTCGGGGCTATGGTATCCCACTTGAGCACAGAGTAGCCTAATGCTAGTGCTATGAGGAGCATTGTTGGAAGCATTGGCGTAGGAACAGCCTTGAAGTGTAGTAGGGTGAAGGCTAGTGAGGAGGCTGCTAGAGCCTTGTAGTCGCCGTACTGCCTCAGCCCGGCTAGGATGGCACCCCTGAACACAAGCTCCTCAGCTACTGGGGCTAAAGCCAGGAGGACTGGTATAGCTAGGGGAAGTGAGGCTCCAGCTACAGGAGGATTATACTCTACTTTACATATGCGTGTCGTGATGAGGCCTCCAGCTAACTGAAGCCCAGTGCAGGCGATGAAGAGTAAAGCTCCCCTCTTTAAGGTAGATTTGGGTTTAAGCAGCTTTCTGAGTTCTCCTCTCCTCAGTGCTGGCAGCAAGCAGAGGACTGCAGCTACATCCCCAACTCCACCTGAGACTACAGCTAGGTTCCCGCTGCTTAGCTTCCCTGAAGCCAGGTGGTAAACTGTGGAGGATGCTAAAGCTAGAGCCACAAGGCTTAGAGCCCCAAGTGCAGCTAAGGCCAATCCTCTCATAGCCTCCCCAGGCTACCTCACTTTAAAAGACTTGCATACAGAAAGCATCCTTCTCAGCCTTCACCCTTACCAGCTAGCTCTAGCATAGCTTAGTTAAGGGTAGTGGAGGCAGAGCTGACTGCATGCTGGGGTAGCTCATAAACTGGTTGCATGTTTGGTACTGCAGTTCTCAACTATTTTTATATACCTTGATACTTGGA
>QMWA01000108.1 GCA_003661385.1 Thermoproteota archaeon
ATGTGGCGATCAAAATGCCGGGAGCTGCTCCAGTAGCTACCTCTCTTATCAGTCACATCAGGAGGGTAGTTGATTCAGTCTCATAGCCTTGAGCTACCTCATGCCTAGGAACACTTTCTTCAGGTCTTTGTTCTCTAGTATCTCTCTTCCCGCACCCTCTAGGGCTTTCCTGCCTGCTACGAGCACGTAGCCTCTGTCTGCTATGCTCAGGGCCCTCCTTGCATGCTGCTCTACCAGAAGTATTGGTGTGCCTGCTTCTCTTATCTCCCTGAGCTTCTTGAAGAACTCTCCAGCTGCCTTCGGGGCCAGTCCTGCTGCAGGCTCATCTAGCAGGAGCACCTTCGGCTGTATCATTAAAGCTCTGGCTACAGCTAGCATCTGCCTCTCCCCTCCGCTTAAGACTGCTGCCTTCTGCCTCCTCCTCTCCTCTAGTATCGGAAACATCCTGTACATCTCCCTTATTCTCTCCTTGAGCTCCTGCTTGCTTGAAATCAGGTAGCCTCCCATCTCCAGGTTTTCCTCGACTGTGAGGTCTGGGAAGACATTTGCCACCTGAGGGACGTAGCCTAAGCCTAGCTTCACCTTCCTCTCCGGGGGGACTCTGGTTATGTCTTCTCCCATGAAGTAGACCTTGCCTTTGAAGAGGGTTGCTAAGCCGAGTATGGTCTTTAGCAGGGTGCTTTTCCCGCTGCCATTTGGGCCTACTAGAGCTACTAGCTCTCCTTCATCGAGGTACATGTCTACTCCCTGGACTACTACAGCCTTCCCGTAGCCTCCGTATATGCCCCTTGCCTCCAGGACAGGCATCCTACTCACCTAGGTAGGCGTCTACTACCCTCTCGTCCTTGACCACGTAGTCTGGTGGCCCATCACATATGATCTTGCCCTGGTGCATCACTAGGACTCGCTCAACGTAGTCGAAGAGCACATCTAGCCTGTGCTCTATTATCATGAATGTGAGCCCTAGCTCGTCTCTCAGCTTGACTATCCTCTCGAATATCTCCCTAGCGAGCTTTGGGGCTACGCCTGCCGTGGGCTCGTCTAGCAGGAGGAGCTTGGGCTCCCCCATGAGGGCTCTGCTGATCTCTATGAGCTTCATCTGCCCCCCTGAGACCTCCCCTGACCAGTTTAGCCTGACCTGGGTGAGCTGATGCGCCCTTATTATCTCAAGGGCCTTCTTGGCTAAGGACCTCTCCTGCCTTGCCCAGAGCCCTCTGAACAAGGCCTTCACCGGGTTCTCCCCGATCTGGCCTCTTGGTGGGATCATCAAGTTCTCTATGACTGTCATCCCGAGGAAGAGCCTTGGGTTCTGGAAGCTCCTCACAATCCCCTTCTTAAAGACCTCATGTGGCTCCAAGCCATCTATCCTCTCTCCCATGAAGTATATCTTGCCTGAATCAGGCTTATAGACGCCTGATATCACGTTGAATAGCGTTGTCTTCCCGCTTCCGTTCGGCCCTATGATCCCGAGGAGAGCGCCCTCCTCTACACTGAAGCTCACGCCATCCACAGCCCTAACTCCACCAAAGTACTTCCTCACGCCCTCGAGCTTCAGTATCTCCAAGCTACCACCAAAAATTGGGGTTGGGGCTAGCCGAAGAAGCTCACCTTCTCTGTTGCGAAGCTCCAGACCCCTACCTCCTTGAACTTGTACTCTCCTGCCTCAACTACCACAGTCCAGATCCTGTAGTCGCTTCCAGCACAGTCTCCGTTCTCGTCTAGCTTCTTGTAGCCGCTTGCACCAATGTACTTCTCAGCTACAGTCGGTAGGACCTTCTTCACAGCTTCACCATCATACTTGCCTGCTGCCAGCACTGAGAGGCATGCTAGCCAGGCTGCGTCATAGGCGTAGTAGGAGTATGGTGTCGGGTCCTTCCCGTACTTGCTCCTGTACTCCTTCTCGAAGAACTCTGTGACAGGGTTCCTCTCTGGCGATGGGAATAGGCCTGTGAGCTTCACGCTGACCACGAACTCACCTATCTCAGCTGGAGCCTTTGGTGGTATGAATGTTGGCCTCTTCAGGCTCTCTGAGCCGAACCACCTGACCTTCGAGAGCACAGGGTTCAGCCTAGCATGCCCTAGTATGTTCAGGCCATCTGCGTCGAATGCTATTATCAGCACAGCAGTCTTCTCATCTGCACCCAGGTCGCTTACCATCTCAGCTAGCCTCTGCACCTCAGTTGAGTAGTCTGGTAGGTCTGGTGTGTACATGAGCTTCTTCACTGTCCCACCGTACTTCTCTGTGAAGAGCTTCTCGAACATGTCAGCTATGCCACGGCCGTAGTCGTCGTCCCTGCCTATTATGGCGACCTTGGTGTAGCCTAGCTCAGCTACAACCTGTGCTAGAGCCTTAGCCTGGGCTACATCGGTCTGGACTACCCTGAATATGTAGTCGTCTGGGACAGCTAGCCCAGGTGCAGTTGAGGATGGGCTTATGCAGACTATCTTGTGTGCGTCAGCGAAGCTCTTGACAGCTCTGACCTCCTTGCTTGACAGAGGCCCTACCACGACCTTCACACCTGCTGCAGCCAGGGCTTCTAGGGCTGCTATAGCGCCCTCAGCAGTCCCCTTGCTGTCCTCGTGTATGGGCTTGAACCTTATTGGTGACCCTGCTGCCTCAAGCATCTTGTTGACGTGCTCTATTGCTAGGAGGGCTGCGTCACGCCTGTAAGGCCCCTCCACAGCGTAGGGGCCGCTCACAGCTATGGCTAGCCCAATCGGGTACTCTATTATCCCAGCTGGGGCAGCTGGCGCCGTGGGCGTCACAGTCTTCGTAGCAGTCACCGTGACGGTGACCGTTGGAGCTGGGCCTGCTGGAGCTGGCTTCTCAACTACCTTTGGGTGGGTCAGCGCCCATGCAACTCCAGCTAGCAGTATGATGTTCAACAGAACAGATGCTGCAAGCCCGTATTTAAGCCCCTTCTTCTCCTCAGCCATACAGCTACACCCCTAACCTGAGCTATCAAGTGGGTTACTCAGCTAGTTAATAAAGTTTATTGGCTTGACGAAGTAAGCTTAGGCATGTGGCTGCGATGAAATCTCCAGCCTAAAAGAGGCTGCGGAGCTAGCTCAGCTTCTCTGCCTCCTCTATAGCAGGCGTCTTCAGGGGCTTCTCTGATATCAAGCCCTCTGGCTTCACCATCAAGATCAGTATTATCAGCAGGCCTGTCACAATGTACCTCACATAGGATATGTCGAAGCCAACTGATATCCCTAGGATCCTGAGGAACGAGGCCCTGGTTAGCCTGTCCATCAAGGTCATGACCATAGCTCCTAGCAGCGTGCCCTTGTTGTTAGCTACCCCACCTAGCATGACCATCGTCACCACGACGAACGTGACTATGGGTATGAAGTCGTCTGCCACCACGGTCTGGACGTAGAAGGCGTAGAGCACTCCCGCTACAGCAGCCATGGAGGAGCCTATTATGAGAGCTGACCCCTTAACCCTAGGAGTGACCTTACCCATGACGCTTGAGACAAGCTCGTCGTCTCTAATAGACTTGAGGAGCCTCCCATACGGGGAGTTCACCAGCCTCTCAGTCAGCAGGTACATTCCGAATGCTATAGCCAAGACTATGGCTGAGTAAGCTAGCCTAGCCATCCTAGGGTCTCCAATCCAGACCAGTGGGTTGGGCACTCCGCTTAGCCCGTATACGCCGCAGACCAGGGGGGTGTAGTTTCTGGCGAACACCCTACCTATCTCACCGAAGGCTAGGAGGACTATGGCCAGGAAGTCCCCGCTCAGCCTGAGTGCAGGGTAGCTCGTCAGGTAGCCGAAGACCCCTCCTACCGCAGCTGCTATCAGCAGTGAGAGCAGGAACAGAGCTATGATCAGCCAAGGCTTCGACATCGCCACCTTGAACCTGACCTCAGCAGCTAGGTCAGAGCAGAAGTCTACTCCAGTGACCCCAGAGGCCCTCATGAGCATGTTTGCTGTGAAGTTCCCTGCCACATAGGCACCTATCGAGTAGAAGAAGACCTTCCCGAAGTTGGGCTGCCCAGCGAACCCGTACTCTATGTTGAAGCTCAAGGCCAGTATCAGGTATATCCCATAGAATGTGACTATAGAGGTCACCAGAGGGAGGATGTCCACACCCATGCTAACGCCCCACAGCCTTCTTCAAGCTCTCAAGCAGCCCCCTAGGAGTGACCTCAGCTAAGCCAGTTGGCTTCCAGAGGAAGACGACCACTATTATCAGGAGAGCTATCATGGGCTTGTAGGCCACGTTGACTCCAAGGTACCTGCTGAGGAAGGTGATCCCCAAGCTCTCAGAGAACCCTACGACGTAGCCTCCCAGCACTGTCCCGTAGAAGCTCCTGAAGCCTCCTAGGATCGAGGCTGCGAAGATCCAGAGGAGAGCAACCCACCCTGTCTCAGGGTTTATCGGCGAGTAAACCGACCAGAAGCCCCCAGCTACCCCAGCCAGCCCACCTGCTATCACCCAGGTGACTCTCCTGACCAAAGTGGTGTTTATCCCGGAAACCCTCGCCAAGTCTAGGTTTGAGGCCATGGCTCTCATAGCCTTCCCAATCTTGGTCTTCATGAAAACCAGGTGGAGCACAGCTACCACAGCTAAGGTGGTTGGGACAGCCCAGAGGTGCAGGGTAGTCAGGTAAGCTTGGCCTATCGTGGCAACAGGGTTCACAACAACCCTGGTCTTCACACTGAGCAGCCCCTTCAAGTCAGCTACAATCGACAGCGTGTACCTGAGCACAAGCCCAACTCCAATCGAGGCAGTGAGCAGGTGGAGCGGGGTTGCGCCCAGTGCAGCCAGCTTCTTGAACACGAGCTCGTCTGTCGCTAGCGCAACCAGGGCAGCGAACAGGAATGCTGAGGCCAGCCCGCCTACGAGCCCTAGCTTACCGAAGTTCACCGCCACAGCCATGATGTATGCTCCTATGGTCACGAACTCAGCGTGAGCGAAGTTAGGGATGCTAGTCACAGCGTAGGTCATCGTGAGCCCTAGTGCCATCAGCGTGTACAGGCTCCCGAGGAGCAGTGCAGTCAGCAGCGGGGCTGCAAGCTGCAGCATCACATACCCCACAGCCCCACTCAACCACACATTAAAGCTTTACACCCTCTAGGCTCCTCCACCACACTAGCGTGAAAACAACCATGATGAAGGCTATGACCAACGCTATCAAGGCTAGCACGGCGCCTCCCTCACCAGAGTAGAAGACAAGTGGGATCGGGAATATCACTACAGCCCCGCCTGCAGCTCCAGCTTCTAAAGCCCCCATGAACATCAAGATGAACCCAGTGAACATCAGGAGGAAACCAAGCAGCATCAGCTTGACTCCAGCTGGGATAGCTTGCCTGCTGAGCCCAGTGGAGCTGAGGCACCTGCTGCATAAGCCGCTAGCAGGATCATAGTCCAGCCTACATACTCTGCTGCCACACCTCTGGCACACGTACTTGGCTGGAAGGCTCCCACAGACCTCGCATACAGCCATGCTTCACCCCCACAGCAGCGGGATTAGGAAGACCAGCACGGCAAGCAGCAGCCCAAAGGCAAGCAGCCACTTCACAACTCCGGTATCGGAGCCGAAGACTATGGGAAAAGGCCCTATGAGCACGAGGCCTCCTCCCTTAGCTCTGCCTCCACCAGCTAGCAGGAGAGCTGACACGAAGACCAGTATGAACCCAGCTATGAAGAGGAGGAAGCCAAGCTCAAACAGCCCCACAGCACACCCCCATAAGACTACAGCAGGCAGCTTAAAAGGTTGATGCCCAGCACCACCCTGAGCATGCTAGGCTCTCAAGCGATGCAGCATGCTGAACACACCTCCTCACCAACAGGCATATGGTAGCAACATCAGGTTAACCTGAAGTCAGCTAGCTCAGTAGACCCCTACCCCAGCTACAAGCTGTGCAGGGGTAGGGTGTCAGCCTGCTAGCTGAGATGCTGCAGCCAGCTACGCTCATGGCATTCATCTGTCAGGGCAGACTGCAGTAGGACGGCATCTCCCGGCTGTGAAGACAGTTTGCACCAAGCTTCTACTTGGAAAAGTTAATTAACATAAAACACGTGTAGGATTCAGGTAGGTGTTGGCTTATGAAG